>CAYQAE010000012.1:0-32090 GCA_964415445.1 uncultured archaeon
AGGGAGCGGGTGGTGGCACGGGGGGCGGTGCCTGGGTAAGGCCTGTGGCTGTGGTTATTATTCACAAGCAAGAGGTGAGGGTGGAGCCTATCCGGGGAGGTCTGTCAACGGCCGTGGAAAGAGTGGGTGAGGCAATTCCTCGAATGGTAGAAAGAACTGTGGAGAAGTGGCGGGAGGGGAAAAAGGAAGGTTAGAGATAATTGTGGATAATAATTCTCCTGAAGTATCTAATTATGGAGGATATGGTAGTCATTATTATATTCAAGATCAACTTACAAATATTACTCTAAATATTACCGATTATCTAGCTGGTGTAAATATAAGTTTAATTACGATTTATAATATAACACATCCGAATTTAGTTGAAAATGAAACTTTGAATATTAATTCAGAAGGTTTATACTATTATGAATTAGATCCAACTACTTTAGCCGATGGAAATTATAGCACGCAAATTTTTGTAAATGACAGTATCTCAAATTATAATTTTGTAGATGGACCCACTATATTTATTGATAACATTAAACCAAGTTTAGTTAATGCATCGGTTAGCTTAGATACTTTAGAATCAGGAGATGTTTTTGATATTCTTTTGAATTTAAGTGATGATTGTCCAGGTAGTGGCTTATATAATATAACTTTAATAGTTAATGCATCTGGATTTGGAGAAATTAGACGTAATTATTCTATATCTGAGTTTTCAGAAGAGAATATTTTTTATAATGAATCTATTATTCTTTGGAATACATTAAATTATCCTGCGGATACTTATGATATATACGTTATTATATATGATAGAGCCCTAAATTCTAATTCAACTTATGCTACATCCTTTACTATCGAAGATTTTACCCCACCTGTGATTAATTCATTAGAAGTTGATAATTTATATACTCAAAATGGAACTAATGTTACAATCATTGCAAATGTAAAAGATCCTGATTATGATTTAAGTGAAACTAATATCTCAGTATATGCCTATATTATAAATACTTCTGATGATTCTCTAATTTATTCTTTAGAATTAGTTAAAAATAGTGAAGAATTCTTCGTGGGTAATTTATCTACTGATACATTTATAGGTGGGAAGTATATTATAAATCTAACAGCGATTGATGCTGCATCAAATTATGGCTATAATAATTCTTCAATTTATTTCTATATTGATGATAGGGCCCCTGAGATAGATGTAAGTGGATTTGAAAATCAAGATTTTTATGCTAATGCAGGAGAAAAAATTACATTTTCTGATATCTCAATTAAGGATTATTTAGACGACAGTGAAACATTGCTACCTTTGTATAATTATTCTTTAATTTTAAACAATACACCTGAAGAGTTACATACTATTGATTTAGAATATGATTCTTCATCTGGAAATTATACTAAACAATGGATAGTTGAGGATATTGGTGTGGGTAAATTTAATATAACAGTTTTAGCATTTGATATGTCAGGTCGAAGTTCAATTTATTATACAAATGCTATTTTAGAGATTGCCGATGATGTTCCAATTATTAATTCTATAGAAGTTGATAATACTATCCAGTCAGATGATAAATTGATAATAAGTGTTGATGCATATGATGCTGGATCTGGTATTAAGAATATTTCAATTAAATTAGATAATATTTTGTTAGATTATTATGAAGATGTTAATTCAATTGATAAAGAAATTTCAATTTATGAATTTAGTTTTTCAGAAGGAATATATACATTAAATGTTAATGTTGAAGATTATGGCGGAAATAGTGTATCTGATACATCAATTTCTATTATAATTGATGATAGCAATCCTGAATACAGAAATTCCTTTAAGATGTTAGGAAACCTTATGGAAGATGATACTGAAATTATAGCAGAATCAGGTAGTCCTATTGTATTTTCACTAAAATCATATGATGAATTAAGTGGTATTTTTGCAGATGGAGAGGGAGGATCATATATTGAAATAGTAGATAAAAATGACAATATTCAGACAAAAGTTTATTTATCTACACAAAATGTCGATGATGATATATATTCTTTGGTATCTACTTGGATCCCTGCAAGTACAATGGAAGGAACTTATTATGTTAATTTAGTATTATGTGATAATTCTGGAAATAAAGAATATGTAGATGATATTGGGACTATTATTTTGAGAGCTACAGAATCTGAAGATAGTGGTGATCCAAGCGATGGAGATGGTAGTGGATCTTCATCTGAAGATGATTCACAATCTACCTTAGACGGAGAGAAATTAGCTCCTAATCTTTTAACTCCTGATGAGTTATGGAATCAATTAGTTGCAAATTCAGGAGATCAAGAATCAACTTTAGCTATAATATCTTCCTCATCTACCGAAGGTCAAACTGAAGGCACTTCTGATGATAGAGAAATTTTGATAGAAGAGTTTTGGCTAAATTTATAAAAAAAAGAAAAAAAGAGAAATTTTTATTTTTTAAGTTTCCTAGCTATTAATCCTACAGGTCCTAAAATAAGACCTAAAAGTACTGTGGGCCCACATATTCCTAAAAATCCGCCATCATCGTCTTCATCAGGTAATTCTATCTCTGCAGATAAACCTATTTTGTTGTCATCTTCATCAATTTCTGAAATTGATTCTTTATTATCTACCATTGCAGATATTGTAACTGTACCTTCACTTATTCCATGATCTGTCCAATTTAAGATTTTGTCTTTGTCTAAGTTTAGAGTCCATGATATTGTCTTTTGTTCACCTGAATATAAATCTACTGTTGTAGAATATATCAACAATTTGGTAGCTCCATCTTCGATATAATATCCAAATGATATTCCAGTTAAGTTATTGCTGCCTTCATTTTTGACAATAGATTCAAATGTGATTGAGATTCCATCTTTAAATAAAGTTGCACTAAGTGTAAAGTTTGAAATTTTTAGATTTGTGTCATTTATTGGTATTGCTCTTAGATAGATTTTTACTGTAAAATTATTATCCCATAAATAGTCTTCTTCAATTTCAATTGTAGTTACATTGACTTTAGTACCTTTTGTTACGTTGAATTTATGTGGTGTAAATTTTACTTTATTTGTCATATCAGATACGTTAGCAATGTATTCAGCTAACTCTAAATGTTTTACTATGCCTGTAGCATCTGTAGTTAAACCAGAATATTTTAGTATTCCATTTATATCTTCGATATCTACATTTGCACCATTAATTGGATTTGAAGCATTATCGACTACTAATACATCTAATACCCATTTTACTTTAATCATTGCATCAGAGTTTGAGCTTGCTAATTCAATAACATCACTACTAAATTCAACGTTTATCAATGTAATTTCTGCTCGTTTGGATTGATCACTTTCTACTTTAATTATTTTTTCAGGTATTGGGTCCGAAGGTTCTGTTCCATATACTTCTAACTTAAATTTACTGTTGTTTGCTACAGAAAAACCATAATCTGTGAGATATAGTGTATCATCTTTTGTAACTAGGTCAAATTTAGAATTAATATCTACTTTTGCTAATATTCCTACATAATAAGTATTGTTTGTTATATTCCAGATAGTATTGTCACTATGTATTTTTGCTTCTGCAGGTGATATGATACCTTCAAATACACAACCTATATCGAATGCTGTATATGTTGTAATATTTGAATCTGATATATATCCATGAAGTTTACTATCTCCGTCTGCTTTTATTAATACAGCCATGGCAATGCCTAATTTTTTTAATGTTATATTTGTAGTTGAATTTTTATTCACAGAAATTAAAGTAGTTCTTTGTTCTTTAAATTTAAAATTATCGATGTATATCTGACTATTAGTTGTATTTTTTGTAGTAATTATTGGTGCAGGTATCTCTTCTGGCCCCATCATTGATTCAGATTGGAGCATTTCAACATTTACTATGTCCAATTTACCTTCCTTTGATAAAATTATCATTGGAATCGGTTCTGGTTCTTTAGGTCTTTTTGTATTTTCAATCATTTTTAACTTATAATTTGAAGGTTTGACGAATTTGTTGTCTTTTAAAGTCAATTTTCCCTCTACAATTAACCTTGTGTCCCAACTAGGATATTTGCTCGATACATTTTCAGATAATGTTATTTCTTTGCCTTCTGGTATTTTTGTGGTTATATCAATTACAAGAAATCCCCAAAAATAATTAGTTGCATTAACAGAGATATCTATTTGTTTATACTTTTCATTATCTGTGGCATAAAAAGTATCATTTAATGCTGTAATATTTCCTTGATCTCCTGCTAAATTAGTGAAAAATCCTGATTTGTTTCCTGTAATTTTTATTTCATCTGATCCGTCATCTCCAATATCTATTGAAAGGTTATTTGCTTTTGATGCTTTTGTTATATTTACTTTAAATAGAAAATCTCCATCGGCGGCTGATATGTTGTTCCATTCATCTATTACTAATGTCTCGTTTGTGCTTGCTATAGGGTCTATTGTAGGAGTAACACCCCATCCTGCAACATTATCAGATGAATTATTCCAATATATATTGCCTCCTTCTTCGTTAAGAAGTGTTATCCAATATCTACCTTCATCTAATACTGTAGGTGGTGTTCCTTCATAGTAATTTTTGAAATTATACCATTTTTGTGTTTGAAAATCACCTGTTAAATCTGTAGAAAAAAGAACTTCTTCCATATTACTTGAATATTTCATTGGCGGTGTATTGCTTCCGTTGTCTTTTGTTAAAAAAATTCTTAATTTTTTGTTAGTTGATTCATCAGACCACAAAAATAAACTTATCTGTTCTAAGAATATATCTTTTAATCCGTTTTCTGTGTCACTTTCTGTTATTTCAAAAGATTGTGCTTTTATAAAATCGCTTCTGTTTAATTTAGTAGTTGAATCACTATCTAAGGAATTATTTGTAATTATTTCATAACTACCCGATATTCCCCAAAAACCAATGTCCATCGTCACATTTACTAGCTCTGTATTATTTAATGCTGTCATATTTGCTTTTGTATTTTCATTACCAGGTATATTTGTCACTTGAAAAAGATTTGTAGAAGCTACACTAGATACACTGAAAATAATTGTTGCTAACATAAAAAAATATTTTTTGTATTTCATAATTTGAAAAGTGAAATATAAAAATATTAAAATGCTCTTAGTTGTAGTTTTTTATAAATTATATGTTTATTTAATATCTATCTCTTGTCATATTTGATAGTAACAAAAGAGTGATTTAGATAGGTATTCAAATATTCTATTATAAAATTTAATAAATAATAATATTTCTAATCAAATTAAGAGTGAAATATCTTGAATACATTAATGGATTTTGCAAAAAAAGGTAAATTGACATCCCAGATAAAAGAGATCTCAAAAAAAGAAGGAGTAAGTGAAAAATTCTTAATTAAAAATATAGCTAAAGGTAAAATAACTATTCCTAAAAATAAGATTAGGGAAGATCTAAATTTATTTGGAATAGGTAAAAATTTATCTATTAAGGTAAATGCAAATATTGGCACATCAAAAGATCACATTGATTTTAATGAAGAGATAAAAAAAGCAAAAGTTGCCACAGAGTATGGTGCAGATGCAATAATGGATTTAAGTACAGGCGGAGACATTCAAAAACTTAGAAAAAAATTAGTTGAAGAGATAAATGTACCAATTGGAACTGTACCAATATATGAAGCTGCATTAAATGCTCAAAAAAAGTCAGGAGCAATTGTTGAGATGACAGAAGATGATATTTTTGGGGCAATTTCTAATCATATCAAAGATGGAATTGATTTTTTGACAGTTCATTGTGGTATTACTAAATCTAGTGTTGAGACTCTAAAGGATCAAAATAGGTTGGCAGGGATAGTAAGTCGAGGTGGAGCATTTCACAGTGCACATATCCTTCACAATAATTGTGAAAATCCTCTATATAAAAATTTTGATTATTTGCTAGATTTAGTTTATGAACATGATGTTACTCTAAGTTTAGGGGATGGTCTGAGGCCAGGTAGTATTTATGATTCAACTGATCGTGCACAAATTCAAGAATTAATTACATTAGGAGAGTTAGTTAAGCGTGCTCGCAAAAAAAATGTGCAAACTATGGTAGAGGGGCCAGGTCATATACCAATAAATGAGATAAAGATAAATATCCAGCTTCAGAAAAAAATCTGTAACGACGCGCCTTTTTATGTATTAGGTCCCCTAGTTACAGATATAGCTTGTGGCTATGATCATATAACTTCAGCTATTGGAGGTGCCATCGCTGCAACATATGGTGCCGATTTCTTATGTTATGTGACACCTTCTGAACATTTAGGTCTTCCTGATGAGAGAGATGTCCGAGAAGGAGTAATAGCTTCAAAAATTGCAGCGCATAGTGCTGATATAGCTTGTGGTAGAAATATCAATTGGGATCATGATATATCTAGGGCAAGAAGAGATCTAAATTGGGATGCAGTAATTGAGGGATCTATTGATCCAAAAAGGGCAAGAAAAATACGCAAAAGGTCAAAGTTATCCCAAGAAGAAGTATGTTCAATGTGCGGGGATTTATGTGCAATTAAAACTGTTCGAGATTATATTAATTTAGATAAAAAAGAAAAATAATCCATTAATCGATTCATTTATTTAGAGAAAGCTATATAATTTATATTATTTTAAATACCAATTTTTGTAGAACAAATATATATATTTAGGTATTTTTATCATCTCAAAAAAGCATTTTAGCTTTATTTAGAAACGTTTTTAAAATAGCATATTATCCCTTTATCATCTGAAAAATCAATTAGGTTAGTACTATGGCGATAGTTGAGTTCAATTTAAACCCACTTGATATTGTAATTTGTATTTTATGGATAGTGGTAGTACTAATGCTCGCCATGTATGGAAGCCGCTATTCACGAGGAACTTGGGTTGATTATATCCAAGGAGGGAAACGATTTCCTTGGTGGTATTTGGCTGTAGTTGAGAATGGTCAAAAAAGTGGTCGAGACCCGATTATTAATATGGCATGGGTTGCAGAAAAAGGTCTTTTGTGGGCAACTCCTGTAGTTATTCCGTGGGGTTCATTTGCTAATTATTGGGTTACAAAAGTATTATATAGAACTGGAGTTATTACACTTCATCAATGGAATGATTTAAGGTTCGGTGGAAAACCAGGTGCTTTCTTGCGAGGATATTGGGCTTTAGCTTATCCTTTCTTGTTTAGAGCACCTCAGATGGGTATATCTTCTGCTTTGATGGGCAAACTATTGTTTACTATGATTGGAATTAGTAAGCTTCAGTGGATTGTATTTCAATTATATATAGGTGCATTTTTACTTCCAATGCTTGCAGGTATTTGGGGTATGACATGGAGTGCATTCCTGCAATATCCTGTCCTTTTAGCTATATGGGCAGTTTTAGGTTACTTTTCATGGACTAATATGGGTGGAATTACTGGTCTTATTGATGCAATGCGAGATCGAGGTGAGTTGGACAAACTCCAATTGTTTGGGTGGTCGACAGAGTTGCCCCTGGTTGTGTTCATTAGTCGGTTCTTAGGTTGGGGTTTCTGGCCCGATTTGATGAGGCCTGAGAAGTCATGGGAACTTTTTGGTTCAAAAAGTGAAGATGATGTTGTAGTCTATAATTATTTTGCAAGACCCTTATTTCAATTTCCTCCACAGTGGGTAATGTTTCCACTAGCTTTTGCGGGATTAGCTTTATATCCTAATTTAGCAGATTATGAAACAATTTATGGTCAATTAGTTACTCAATTTATGCCTGTAGGTATGTTGGGTTTGTTGTTAGGTGCTTGGATTACACCTGAGCTTCTAACTGCACAAATTCCAAACATATGGGAGTCTGGGTGTTTTACCAACGATTTCTATAGGCGTTTAATTGCGCCAGGCAAAACCGATAGACATTATATTTGGATAACTCGAATTTGTATGCTTCTTATGGCTTCAGAAGCCCTAGTATTTGGGGTATTGATTCAAAGCTTTACTAGGACGGTGATATTTTTACTGCTAGTTTGGATGCCAATACCAGGGGTGGGTGAAGCTCACTGGGTATGGTGGCGCTATGGTGGATGGTTGAATTTATTGATACCATGGTTGTCATTTCCATTTGCTTGGTTATTTACCCAGCTATTTGGAGATTTGCCTATATGGCAGCAGACTTGGTTGAAAACTATAGCAGGATTTATATTCTTTGTAGTATTAGCGTTTATAATTCCTCCATCGTCTGATGATTGTTTGATGGACTTCTATCGGAGAACAAGACCTCCAGGATTTTGGGGGCATATTAGACTGAAAGTTGAAGAATTAGAAAGGATGGGAACACCAGGTTTATAATATAAAAAAGGTGATAATATGCAAAAATGGATAGCTCGTGATTCACTAAGTTGTGCACTACTTGATCCAGGTAAATTATTCCTAAATTATGGCGTAGTGGGTATGCTTTTTGCGCCCTCTGAGGATTTAACTGGACTCGCTGCACCAGGACCTGAATGGATGAGTTGGAAGATAATCTCATTCATGTTATTTATTTTAGGGATATTTTTCTTATATATGTATAGATGGCATCTAAAATCAAATGATTTGTGGCCAACTTCAGAAATACCAGGATAAATTCCTACTTTTTTCTTTTTTTAATCTAAATATTTCTAAAAAGATCAATTTTTATTAGAGGAGACATTTCCAGAGAGGTATAATTTTGGTTATTTTTTTCTCCTTCAATAATTTTTTCAGTATCATATGTTATAATATACCCTTCTTTTATACATTGTCATTGTAAACATTTTATCTCAATTAATATTTCATTTTGTCCTATTTTAATGATTTATTATTGATATATTAGTTAATCAAAGAACAGATGCAGGAGACGGGATTTGAACCCGCGTAGGCCTACGCCATTAGGTCCTAAGCTTCGTCTGGATTTTTCCATCTAACGCCTTTGACCGCTCGGCCACCCCTGCAGTTTATCAATTGCTTTTTTTTAAAAAAAAATATCTTTTACATCTTTTGGTTTTATCACAGAAATTAATAAAATTCAAAGAGGTAGTCTAAAATGAATGTTAAACCACTAGGTAAACGTGTTTTAATTAAAAGAAAAAAAAGTGAAAAGAAAACTGATAGTGGATTATATATACCTGACACTGCTCAAGAAAAAACACAAGAAGGTGAGATAGTGGCTTTGGGTACTGAAGGAGACTTTCCTGTAGCAATCGGGGATAGAGTCATGTTTGAAAAATATGGCGGCACTGAATTTGAAATAGGAGATGAAAAATTACTTATTTTAAACGTTAGTGACGTTTTAGCAAAGGTAGGGTGATCTATATGGCAAAACAAATTATATTTGATGATGAAGCGAGACATGCTATTGTAAAAGGTGTAAATAAAATAGCAGATTCTGTAAAAGTGACTTTAGGTCCAAAAGGTAGAAATGTAGTATTGGATCAATCTTTTGGAAGTCCAACTATAACAAATGATGGAGTAACTATTGCAAAAGAAATTGAGCTAGAAGACCCATATGAAAATATGGGTGCGCAATTAGTCAAAGAAGTTGCAACAAAAACTCAAGATAATGCAGGAGATGGAACAACTACTGCTACGCTTTTGGCTCAATCTATTGTAAGAGAAGGGCTAAAAAATATTACAGCAGGTGCAAATCCAATTGAAGTAAAGCGAGGAATTGATAAAGCAATTGAGAAAATAATTGAAGATCTAAAGAAAAAAAGTGTTGAGCTAAAAGATAAATCAACAATTTCACAAGTTGCATCTATATCTGCAAATAACGACCATGAAATAGGAGATTTAATAGCAGATGCTCTAGAGAAAGTAGGACATAATGGAGTAATTACAGTAGAAGATGCAAAATCTATGGAAACTTCGTTGAATGTAGTTGAAGGTATGCAATTTGATAGAGGATATATATCTCCTTATATGGTTACAGATAATGAGAAAATGCTATGTGAGTTAGAAAATCCTTATATCTTAATTTGTGATAAATCAATATCTTCTATGAAAGAATTACTACCAATTTTAGAACAATGCACAAAACAAAATACGCCTCTTTTTATGATTATAAAAGATCTAGAAGGCGAAGCACTAGCTACTATTGTTTTGAACTTAATTAGAGGTACAGTTAAAGTAGGTGCAGTAAAATTACCTAGCTTTGGAGACCTTCAAAAGAATTTAAGTGAAGATATAGCAGTATTAACTGGTGGAAAAGTTATATCTGAAGAGAAAGGTATGAAACTTGAAAATGCATCTATGGATGATCTAGGTAGGGCTAAAAAGATAAAAGTAGATAAAGAAAAAACAGTAATTGTTAGTGGTGCAGGAAAAAAGAAAGACATAGATGAGAGAGTAAAAGTTATTAAATCACAATTGAATGTAGCAGAAAGTTCTTCAGATAAAAAAGATTTGCAAGAGAGATTAGCAAAACTAGCTGGTGGCGTTGCAGTAATTCAAGTTGGAGCTGCAACTGAAACTGAGCTAAAAGAGAAAAAAGCAAGAGTTGAAGATGCAATAAATGCTACAAAAGCTGCAATTGAAGAAGGAGTTATCTCAGGTGGAGGAGTAACACTAATTCAATCTATTAGTGCTTTAGATAATTTAAATCTTACAGAAGATCAAGCAATAGGATTAAAAATAGTAAAAAGGGCTATTGAAGATCCACTTCGACAAATTGCAAAAAATGCAGGCAAAGAAGGATCAATTGTGGTGCAAAAAATTAAAAAACAGACTAATCCAAAAATTGGATATAATGCAATGTCCGATACATATGAAGATATGTTTTCAGCAGGTATTATTGATCCTACCAAAGTTACCAGAAGTGCACTTCAAAATGCAGCAAGTATTGCTAGTATGATTCTAACTACAGAAGCATTAGTTGCAAATATACCAGAAAAAGAAGATAAATCTGGTGGTGGCATGCCACAAGGGATGCCTGGTATGGGTATGATGTAAATACCCCTATCTTTATTTTTTTATTTTAAAATAAATTAAAATTATAATAATTGAAATTGCAATTGAAGTTAAAGTCATTATTATTCTTTTATTTGTGCCAAAGATGATAGGGAGTGGACCTATCATGATAAGTCCTCCTCCTTTTTTTGTACTTTTTTGTTTAATTTCGGAATTTAATTGGTGCAATTTATTCTCAAAATCACTATTTTGAGTATTTTTTGAAATATCCGCTTTTGTAAAAATTAGCCTAACTATAAGTAAAACAACAGCTAAAATAAATGAGATTATAATTAGATAAACATTATTTCCAAATACAATAGGTATAAACCCGACAATTATAACTCCACCAAATTCAAAATTAAAAACAATTGAAAAAACCATTAAAATAATCAATATAGAGATAATTAGGCTAATTAAAGTATTTTGCTTCATATTCTTATGATATTAAATAAAAAGAAAAAAGAGTTTTGTTTAACCTTTAGTTAAGGTAATAGTCATTGTAGAGACATTAGAAGTTTTTCCATCATCTCTTTCTAACTCTTCTGTGCCTATCTCAATATTTGAGACTACACAATCTGTTAAAAATTTCCTCCTAGTTATTTCTGCGACATCTACAGACCTACTTATAGATTGGCCTCGTGCCTTAATTAATACTTCTTTACTTCCCCTATTAAATTGGGTAATTACTGCCAATACATAATCCATTGGCGACTTTCTTCCGACATAGACTGTATTTTCATTTGCCATAACGTTCCCTCCTAATATTTTGTTTATTGATAATACGCTTGATTTACTTTGTTTTTTAGTTATCTAACTGATATATATAACTATAAATATTTTTTGTAAATTAAATTCCACGAACTTGAAGTTTTTCTTTTGAATCTAATAATTTTGAGTCTATGCCTCGCATAGCTTCACCTAGTCCTTTACATACTTCACTTACTATTTTTGGATCATTATAATGTTTTGTAGCTTCTACTATTGCCTTGGCTCTTTTTTCAGGATCCTTTGATTTAAATATACCAGATCCTACAAAGACACCATCTACTCCAAGTTTCATACATAAAACTGCATCAGCAGGGCCACTTATTCCGCCTGCTGCGAAGTCAACTACTGGAAGTCTCCCTAAATTACCCACTTCTTTCACTAGATCCAAAGAGACTCCATATTCTCGAGCTTTTTTAATTAATTCAATATCGTCACATATTTCGATCATACCTTTGAGTTCAGCTATTTGCATTCTTTTTGATCTAATATGTCGTACTGCTTCTATAATATCGCCTGTCCCTGCTTCTCCTTTTGTTCTTATCATTGCAGCACCTTCTTCGATTCTCCGCAAGGCTTCGCCTAGATCTCTACATCCACATACAAAAGGTACTTCAAAATCTTTTTTATTTACGTGATTTGAATCATCTGCAGGAGTTAGAACTTCTGATTCATCTATCATATCTACTCCTAAATCTTGCAATATTTCAGCCTCTGAAAAATGACCTATCCTACATTTTGCCATCACAGGTATTGATACTGCATTAATAATCTCTAATATTTTGTCAGCTGATGACATTCTTGCAACTCCACCTGCTTCACGTATGTCAGCAGGTACTCTCTCAAGTGCCATTACAGCTACCGCGCCAGCCTGTTCAGCGATTAATGCTTGTTCAGAATTAACTACATCCATTACAACTCCGCCTTTTTGCATTTTAGCAAATCCACGCTTGAGTTTTTCAGTACCAATTAATTTGATTTCTTTATTTCCCATATAAATCCCTTTATTTGCTTTTTAAAATGAATTTCAAATCTTATAAACTTATATCTAAATTCAATTTTTTCCTTTATAAATATTTCATTAATTTATCCCCATCAAAAAAACCTAAAAAACAATAACTTATTCAATTATCTTAAATTTTATATTGAGGTTTATTATGAATTTAGCTTATTTAGATCAGGTTTCCAATTTATTGGAAAATGAAATTTATGTAAAAATACTCGAAAACATTGATGAATTAGATTTAGATGGATACAGCATAGGGCCTTATGAAAAGGACGAAAAGATAGTTTTAGATAAGTGGCAAGGAGATATATTAATCGAAAATGGTTATGCTCAAGAGATAGATTTACTTACAGAGAATGAAATAGCAAAAAATTTTTGGGAAGATCATAAGCAACAAAAATTGGCAGAACTATCCCCTTCTTTTTATTCAAATTTACATAAGACACTTATTGAGCTTTCTGAAAAATCTATGTCTAATAAAAAATTGTATCAACTATATTCAAAAACTATTAGAGATTCAAGGACTTTATTAGATTATAGGACAAAAAAAATTGTTGATTTGGCTCTATCTCAAAAAAAAGCAGAAATTGATTTTATGCAAGACGAAGAGAAGATATTATATTATAGTATTTTCAATATTATTGAAAAATGGAGAAGTTTTCTAAATAAAATTCTTTTGGTGGAAAGTAAATGAGTGAGGCTGAAGAAGGATCTGCCCAAGAAGAGAGAATGAGTACTAAAGAGAGATTTGAACATTTTCTTAATGCGTATCCTTCAGCTGAGAATGCTATTTACATTGATATAATTCGAGATAGAGATTTTGGAGAGAATATAAATTTTCTTAATATTGATTTTTCACATATTATTCAATTTGATGAAGTTTTAGCTGAAAATATATTAGAATTACCCAAAAAAGTAATAAAAAAATGTGAATCTGTAATTGATGAAGTATATGAAAAAGTTAAATCAAAAAAACCAAGCCTAAAATTACATCTACGTCTGAAAAACTTACCTGATATACATAGAATTCCAATTAGAAATATTAGAGCATCAAATGTATCTAAGTTAGTATCTTTAGATGGAGTTGTCACTCGAATAACTGAAGTTAAGCCAGAAATAAAAGAAGCTGTTTTTGAATGTCAAAGATGTGGTAATGTAATTATTATGCCCCAAATTGATACTATATTTAAAACACCTTCTATTTGTGATAATCCTGCTTGTAGAAAGCAAGGTCCATTTGAATTAATAAAGGAAGAATCTTTGTTTGAAGATTGGCAAATGATAAGACTCCAGGAACGTCCTGAGCAATTACGTGGAGGCAAGATGCCAAGACATATTGAGGTCATTTTACGTGATGATTTAGTTGATAAAGTTCAGCCAGGAAATAGGATATTACTCACAGGTATCATTGAATCTTCTCAGGATAAGTCAAGAGGTAAAAAAAGAACTTTTAGTTTATTTTCAGAAGCTAACAATATTGATTCTCAGCAGGTAGAATCAGAAGAGATTAATATTTCTTCTGAAGATGAAAAAAAGATTTTTGAAATGTCACAAGATCCTTTGATAACTGAAAAAATTTCTAAATCTATTGCCCCATCAATTTATGGATATGATGCTCTAAAGAAGGCTATTGCTTTACTTTTATTTGGTGGATCTACTAGAACTTTATCTGATGGAACTAGATTACGTGGAGATTGTAATATTTTATTTGTAGGGGACCCTGGATTAGGTAAAAGTCAATTACTTAGATTTACTACTATGTTAGCACCAAGGGGCATGTATACTTCTGGTAAAGGAAGCACTGCAGCAGGGCTAACTGCAGCAGCTATAAGAGACGAAGTCAGTGGCGGCTGGGCATTAGAGGCAGGGGCATTGGTATTGGCTGATGGCGGGGTGGCAGCAGTAGATGAATTTGAAAAAATGAACACCGAAGATAGATCATCGATTCATGAAATAATGGAACAAGGCACAGTTAGTATTGCAAAAGCAGGTATTGTTGCTACATTAAATGCGCGTACTAGTGTATTGGCTGCTGCAAATCCAAAATATGGAAGATTTGATAAATCTCTGCCAATATCAGAACAAATAAATTTGCCACCTGCATTAATTTCTAGATTTGATTTGATATTTAGTATTATGGATGAACCTGATGTGAAAAAAGATTCTGATTTGGCAAGACATGTAATAAATATCCGAAATGATGATAAACAAAGAGTATCTATGATGATTGAAAAAAATCTTCTGAGAAAGTATATTGCGTATTCAAAAAATCTTAAACCTCCAAAAATATCTCCAAGTGCAGCAAAAAGATTGCAAGAATTTTATGTAGAAATGAGAAGACGTAAACCAGGTGAAGAAGAAGATACACCTATATCTATAACAGTAAGACAATTAGAATCATTAACTAGAATCTCAGAAGCACATGCAAAAATGCGTCTCTCTCAAGAGGTTTTAGTCGATGATGTAGAAGAAGCAATAAAAATCATGAAATTATGTCTAAAGAGTGTAGGGGTAGATCCTGAAACTCACAAAATTGATATTGATATTATTATGACAGGTACATCCAAATCACAAAGAAATAGATTCGAAACTATTTTAGATATTATAAAACAGCTTGAAAGTGAAAGCCCTAACGGTCAAGCTGAAGTAGATATGATCTATGATCTGGCACAAAAGAAGGATATTAAAAAATCATTTGTTAAAAAGACATTAGATAACCTAAAAAGAAATGGAGAAATATTTGAGCCCACACCTGGGCAAGTTAGAAGAGTTATTGATAGATAAACACCAGCAGAGACTTGCTCTGCACTACACGAATTTTTCGCGAAGGAGCAGCACAATGGCTTATTTCCAATTGTACCTGCTATGGAATATACGTGCTAGTATATAAAGGTTTGGGAACTTAAAGTTAAAATAGAATATAGAGAGTGATATGATATCTATTCACTTAATTTTTTTGAAAGTTCGTTTATTTTTTTGTTTCGCTCTCCTATAGCTTTTATATATATCTTTTCAGAATTTTTGTAGTTAATTTTTTTTAAAATTTTTTTTGAGCCTATAATTATAAGTTTTCCTTGCAATGAATCAGTAAAATCAATATTTTCTTCGGGTAGATAAATTGTCTCTAAATATTTTTTTCCTAAAACTAGGATTGTTAGATCATAATTTTTATTTTTTATTAGATCTATAAAGTCTTTATATATACTGAGATTTTTAGATATCTCTATTATTTTTTTAGTAGATAGATTAGATAGACTAAATTCATAAGGGATAATAAATTTTTCAGAATCGATTAGTCCATATCTAGCAGAGATTATTTTGAAATCAACATTATTATTTTTCTCTAAATTTTTAACTAAGTTTTTAGTAAATTTAAACGAACCTAAATACATATCTTTAGCTTTTAAAATAAAATCAAAGATTTTATTTTGATATATATTTTCTTTATCTAAATTAGAAGTTGGATAGGGAAAATTATTCTTTTTGAGAATATTTTTGAGTTTTTCAATGTTTTTTCCAATTTTTTTTTTCTTGCTGCAAGATGTAACTACTAAAATATTCATTTTATCAACATTAAAATAATATATGCGACCGCCGGGATTTGAACCCGGGTCACCAACGTGGCAGGCTGGAGTTTGTTATAGATATACTATCTTAACCAGACTGGACTACGGTCGCATAAAGAATTTAATTTTCAACAAATAAATTATACGATCAACTTAATTTAAAAGAGATTTCCTAATTTTTTTAAAAAAAAAGAAAAAAGTTGTATTTTTTATTTTTAGGTACTTGCTTTTTTCTCAGCTGCATCTGCTCTTTCTCTTGCTTGTTTTACGTCTTCTTCAGCTTTTCTTTTTGCTGCAGCTGCAGCCACTTTTGCTTTAGCTTCTTTTTTGGCTTTAGTTAGTTTTTCAAGATCATCTGTGGATATAACTTCTACTTCTTCACTTAGCATTTCTAATAATAAAAATACTGTGAATACTAAGTAGAATGTTCCTGCTAATAGTCCCATTACTTGTATTCCTGACCCTGATATATCTGGCCATCCTGCAGAAGTAGTCTCGTTCATTAGCATTAGGTCAAATATAAATCCAAATATACCCCATACCAATACAAAGATTGACATGAGAAATCTCATTAGACCTTGCATTCCATGCAATAAATTTTCTTCGCCTTTTGCAGTTGGAAGTGGTAGTATACAACCTTGGCTAGTACTTCCCCAATAGATCATCCATAAAAAGAGACCTATTACTAGAATTGAAATACCTTCAATTAAGAAGCTTACTTTTATTAACGAATCGTTTGGGTCTGTTGCATCATAGTTTCCGAAACCATAAAGTAATGCTGGCACCACTACTAGTACCAATATCATTATACTTACTATTCTTCGGAAAAGCACATCAACGTTTGACAGTTTTCCACTAGGTCCCTTGTCTCTGAATAGCATATGGTATCCAAAGAAAGCGAATCCTACATAGAAAAATGGTTTTGCAACATATTCATCTAAAGCTAGGTATCTCCACCAGTTTTCATCCATGATGCCTAAAACAGCCGCTAGAAATACGAAAACACCGCTAATTACCAGAGAAAATGCTAGTAAATACCTGTCAAATTTATATTCCGCTGGCAAAGACATCTTTTTAGTAACATTTTGAGATGCCGCTGCCGATTCTTTTTCTGACATAATTATCACTTATTAAAGAAAGGTAGATAAAAGTTTTGTAGTATTAATTGTAGAGTGATTAAATTTTTTTTTGCATATTATTAGAGTAATTTTTTAATTTATATAAAGTTTTTTGGTCAAATTAAATCTGATATATCGTTTTTATCTCTTGCGATTATTTTTAAATTGTTTTCTTCTATTTTAAACATTCCTTGAGATTTTATTTTTTTATTTAGATTTAAATTATTAATATTTACATACTTTGCGATACTAGCTTTTATAAAATAAGAAATCGTTTGATTTAAGCTAACAATATTTATTTTTATATATCCATTATTTTCAAAAGAAGATATTTTTCCTTCAATTAGAATGATATCTCCAATATATTTAGAAGTAATATTCTTTTTAGTTAAATTTTTAACTTCGGGTTCTTCTATATTTAAATCAGAAAGATAAGATAGTTTTAGTCTCAAATCTGAATTATAAATTACTTCGCCATAAATTTCAGTAATATCTCCTAATTTTATATATGAAAGATTTTTTTGAAGTCCAAAACAACTAATTTGGATAGAATTAGAATTATTATATATCTCTAGATATATATCATCTTCTATTGAATAATAATTAATACATTTACCTCTTATTTTTTTAATCCATCCTAAAGAATTATTATTTATAGATGAAATATTTTCTAATTCAAGTGTATCTATTTTGATATTTTCTGTATCTGATACAATTATTTTAGGTTCTCCTTTGTATATTTGAACTTGGCCTTTGAGTGTGATATAATCGCCTCTTTTTAGGTAGCTGATATTTTTTTTATCATCTAAAAAAATTGTAGCTTTGAAAGTTCCTGTATCATCATAAATTTCTAGACTCATAACATTTTCAGTTTTCTCAACTAAAAAAACTTGGCCATAACATTTTACTATCTCTCCTTTGTGATTTTCTAGATCTTGTGCTTTTACAAAATTTGTATTGTAATTTATAGCATAGTAATATAGTCCAAAAATACCTCCTATGGATCCAATTAATGCAAAGGCTAGGATATATTTATCTTGCATATGGGATGCTTTTTAATCTAGATAAAAAAACTTTGTATAAGTAATAATATTAAAAATGTATATGTTTAAATTCTATTAAAAAAGTATATAAAGGTTATAGGCTCAATAAATAGTAATCTCAAGTGGGTGTATCGTTTTTGGCAGAAGATTGTTTTGGTAAAATGGCAGCAGTTCAAGATGTGGCAACAGTATGTGTAAAATGTGAATTATTCAAGCGATGTTGGAGATTATCTATGATTTCCCTAAATAGGGGTATTAGAACAGCTATTTTTGATCTTCAAAATAAATTTAGGTATTTATAAGTTTTTAAAGCTCTTTATAAATTTAATTGAATTTTATATAAATGTATGTTTGAAATTAAAAAACGAGATGGGTTAGGAAGAGTTGGTTTTTTATCTATTGGAGATAAAACAATAGAAACTCCCATGCTTTTGCCTGTAATTAATCCAAAAAAACAAACTTTGAGTTTAGATAAGATATCTGATATAGGATATAGGGCCATAATTACAAATTCTTATCTTATTTATAAAAATAATGAACTTAGAGAAAAAATTCAAAATGGGGGAATTCATTCTTATCTAAATTATGATGGCATTATATTTACTGATTCTGGATCATATCAGCTTATGAAGTATTCTAAAGATATAACTTATGATATGATTAGTTTTCAAAAGAGTATAAATTCAGATGTAATAAATATTGTAGATATTCCTACTTTGCATTCTGCAAATTATTCAAAAGCACAAAAAGATCTAAATATTACCTTAGATAGATCAAAAGATGCTCGAGCGAGAGTTGATAATTTTATATTAAGTTTAGGTTTGCAAGGGGGATATCACAAAAATTTAAGAGAGCATGCAGCAGAGAAAGTTTCAAAAATAGCAGACATTGTAGCGGTAGGTGGGATAGTGCCTCTGATGGAACAATATAAATTTTCAGAATTAATTGATATTTTGGCTTGGTCTTCTCTATCTAGTAATATTTCAAAACCAAAACATGCCTTTGGTTTAGGTCATCCTCTATTGATCCCCCTAGCTGTATCTTTGGGATATGATATTTTTGATTCAGCGTCTTATGCCCTTTTTGCAAGAGAGGGGAGATATCTTACTTCGACTAAAACCCTAAAGTTAGACAAAATGTATTATCTACCTTGCACATGTCCAATATGCCATAAAAATTCTGTTGATGAGCTTAATAAAGATAGAACACTCCTAGCTCAACATAATTTATATGTATTGATGAATACTATCAAAAAAACAAAAGAAGCAATTTTTGAAGATCGCTTGTATGAATTAGTCCAAAGTATTGCAGCTGAAAATCCTTTTTTTAAAAATTTGATTAATCTTCGCAAATTTTCTTCTAGTTTATACAAAAGAGGATCTTTATATAAAAAAAGTGGTCTATATTTTGTAAATGGTATCTCTGAATTTAGACCTGAAATTAAATTATTTTTAGATCGTCTAAATCGAAGATTTAAACCAAAGGTAGATACAAGATTAGTTATTTTAGGTAGTCTTTCAAAACCCTATTCTATGTCAGGATATGATACTATAAAAAATATATTTAGAGAAAATGATTCATATGCTATATTTAGTCCTCCATTTGGGATCATACCTTATGAACTTTGGGATATATATCCTGTTTCACATACTATGATATCTGATGTAGATTCTAATTTATTTAAATTTACATTAGATAATTCAAAGAGATTTTTGAAAAATTTTAGAGAATATTATAATGAGGTTGTTGTTACAAATGTTTCAAATTCATCTGATAGAAAGCTTGCAGATAAATTAGATCTTCCTATTTTGGATAATATTAAACCAGATGGAAATTCAATTGATATATTTGATTTAGAAAAATTTAATTCCATATTTAGATACCAATTTGGATTTGAATTAGAGATAGATAATTTAAAAATAGAAAAATAAAAATATAATAAAATAAAAAATGTGTATTATAAAAATGAACTATTTTTTGTAGTTAGACCTACTGATGGATTAATTTCTCTTCAAGCGGCAGGTGCAAAATATATTCATAAAAATTCTGATAGATTTAGAGTGCAAATTGATGATGATGTAGTTAATTTTGCAAAAGAAGGTAAGACTGTTTTTTCAAAATTTGCAAAATCATTAGATAAGAATATTTTACCCAAAGATGAAGTGGTTTTAGTTGACAGTAGGGATAATTTTTTAGCTTATGGTAGGTCATATCTTTCGCATGAGGAGATTAATAGTTTTGAAAAAGGCGTGGCTATAAAAAATAGATTGTAAATTATATTTCAATTACTTTTCCGACTTCTGCAGTTTTTGTTTTGATATTGGTTTTTTTCTCTATATATTCTGCTTCTAATTTAGGATTTGCTTGATACATTTTAGCCCCAAAATGAGTTATTATTGTTTTTTTTGGTTTTATCTCTTTTAATAATTCAATTGCTTCTTCTGTACACATATGGCCCCTTAATTTTAAATTTTTAGGCCTAGTTAGAGTTAAAATCAGCAAATCTACATTTTTATGATAATTGTATAAGTCTTTGAAATATTCAGTATCAGTAATGTAGGATATTGATTTTTTTCTAAATTGAAACCTAAACCCTATTGCTTTTTGATCGCCATGAATAGATTTTGTAGCTTTTATATTGATTCCTTTAATTTCTAAATTATCATCAGGTTTAAGTACATATACATCTTTGAGTTTTTTTTGATGATATCTTGATATAGGTGAATTAAAATCGTCATTACCATAGATTACAGATTCTGATCCAATTAAGAATCCTTTTTTAGTATTACATCCTCTAGTAATTGCTTCAATTATAACTTCAGCATCATTATAATGGTCAGGATGACAATGGGATACCAAAACCCCATCAAATAGTTTTGGATCTAATTTATGTTTATAAGCAAGAAGTAGTGCACCTGGTCCTGGATCTATATGTATTTTTAATTCATCTTCTATTATAAATCCGCCAGTATAACCTAATTGATTATATGTGGCCATTCGACCTCCAGCATTGCCTAAAAATATTATTTTTACCATTTTTATTCACAAATTTTTCTAAATTTTATAAAAACCATCAAATTTATTAGGCTAAATTTGGGTATTCAAATAGAGAGGAGGGAATTTAATGTATGAATCTAATCATTCAATAAAATCTGAAAATGAATCTTATAAGTCTTATACTTCTTCAGAGTCATATGAAGTTTCAGATAGTTCAGATAATATTATAAAAGAAAAAATTATTGTTGTAGGTTGTGGGGGCGCAGGATGTAATACAGTAAATCGTTTATTTGACACTGATATTCAGAAAACAACTATAATTGGTGTAAATACTGATGCTCAACATCTTAAGTCTATATCTTCTCATAAAAAATTATTGATAGGTGAAGAAATAACTAGGGGTTTAGGTGCTGGAAATGATCCTAAATTAGGTGAGTTAGCAGCAAAAGAAAGCGAGCATATTTTAAAAACAGAACTAAAAGAAGCTGATCTTCTTTTTTTAACTTGTGGATTGGGTGGTGGAACAGGTACAGGTGCTATACCCGTTCTTTCAGAGATAGGAAGAAGAAATGGGGCATTAACTATTGCTATTGTTACGCTTCCCTTTACAATGGAAGGGAAAAGAAGAGTAAAAAATGCACAAGAGGGTCTTAGAAAACTAAGAGAAAATGTTGATACTGTAGTAATTATCCCCAATGATCTACTTCTAGATCTACACCCAGACCTGCCTGTAAAAGATGCTTTTAAGAAAGCTGATAAAATTTTAATAAACTCTGTTAGATCAATTTCAGATTTAGTGCACAATGCGGGGCTTGTAAATTTAGATTTAGCAGATATCTCCACTGTTATGCAAAAAGGCGATATAGCATTGATATCTGTAGGTGAGGCAGAAGGAGATAGTAGAGCTCAGGATGCAATTGATCGTGCTCTAAAAAGTCCATTGTTATATCAAGATATTAGTGGAGCAAAGGGTGCATTAATAAATATTTGGGGTGGGTCATCATTAAAGTTAGCTGAAACTAGAATAATTATAGAAAAAATTTCCAAAGAATTATCTGATAATGCTCAGATGATTTGGGGAACTTGTATAGATGAAAATCTTCATAACAAAATAAAAGTGATTATTATAGCTGTAGGGCTTCAAGATAAAGATAATAAATTAAAATCAGATTCAGAAAACATCTTAAAAGAGGTATAAATCTTAAAATGTCTTTAAAAGTCAGATTGAAAAATGCACTTACTAATTACAAAAGGGTTTTAAAGAAGTCCAAAAAGCCTGAATCAGAGGAGTATTGGAAAACAAGTAAAATAACTGGTATAGGTATTATAGTAATAGGTGTAATTGGATTTATAATTAAGTTAATAGCATATTATTTATGAGCTAATAAGAGGCATCCAAATGTATTTGATTGTTAAAACAGCCACAGGTCAAGAAAGAGTAGTTTCGGATCTTATAGCATCAAGATCTACATCAAAATTGTTGAAAATATTTTCAATAATGTCACCTGCAGCACTCAAAGGATACATTATAGTTGAAGCTGATTCAATTGGTGATGTTGAAGCAGCTATATCTTCGGCTGCACATATAAAAGGAATATTGCCTGGGCAAGTTCCTTTTAGTGAGATAGAACATTATCTAGAAGAGAAATCAGTATCTATGACAGTTGGAAAAGGTGATACAATAGAACTTATAGCAGGCCCATTTAAAGGGGAAAAAGCAAAGGTTGTCAGAACTGAAGAGGCAAAAAATGAGTTAATTGTAGAATTAATTGATGCTACAGTTCCTATCCCTGTTACAATTCCAGCTGATTCAATAAGAATTATAGAGAGGGTATCTTAAATGGCTAATAGTATTAGAGTATTAGTTGAAGGTGGAAAAGCAACCCCAGCACCACCACTTGGTCCAGCATTAGGTCCAATGGGTCTAAATATAGGTAAAGTTGTTGGAGATATTAATCAAAAAACTAAGGAATATGCAGGTATGAAAGTACCTGTTATTGTGACTGCTGATCCTAAAAATAGAGGAGAATATACGCTTGAGGTAGGAACACCCCCTACAACTGCTTTAGTCCTTAGCTCTCTAAATAAGGACAAAGGTGCTCAAAAACCAAAAGAAGAAGTAGTAGGTTCAATAAAAATGGACGATGTTGTAAATATTGCAAAAAGAAAACAAAAAGGCATGATTAATTATAATTTAAAAAATGCCGCTAAAGAAGTTGTAGGCACATGTAGAAGCATGGGTGTAAATGTAGATGATAAATTTCCTCAAGATGTAATTGAAGAGATTAATAGCGGTAAATTTGATAATTTATTTGAGTGAAAAAAATGATTCCAAAAGAAGAAATTCAGAAAAAAGTAGAAGAAGCTAAAAAATCAAAGAAGAGAAATTTTACTCAGAGAGTTGAATTCATAATTAATTTTAAAGATATTGATCTAAAAAAACCTCAAAACAGGATCAAAACTGAAATAACTCTTCCAAATTCAACAGGTAAAGATATTAAAGTGGGATTTTTTGCAGATGATGATATGGTCAAAAAAGCAAATGAGGCTGGTGCAGATAAAGTAATTACCAAAAAAGAATTAGATGAGATGTCAAAAGATCAAAATATTGCTAAATCAACTGCAGAAGAGTATGATTTTTTCCTAGCTCAGTCAACATTGATGTTACAAATTGGTAAATCTTTGGGGCGTATATTTGGGCCTAGAGGGAAAATGCCAAAGCCTCTACCTCCAGATGCTGATCCAACAGGATTAATTAATAAATACAAAAATTCAATTAATATTAATATGAAAACACTACCAATTATTCAAGTCCCTGTAGGTAATGAAAAGGAAGATGATAACAAAATAGCAGAAAATATTGAGACTATATTAAAGACACTTGAGAATCAACCGGTCTTTGAGAGAGGTATGAAATCATTTGTAAGTTCTATGTATGTTAAGACTACAATGGGACCTTCAGTTAAGGTGTAGATTATGGCACATGTAGCAGAGTGGAAATATAGAGAAGTAGAAGATATTCAGAATTTAGTTGAAGGCTATCCTGTAGTGGGTATTGCTAATATTACTAAAGTTAGATCTTCATATTTTCAAAAAATAAGACATGAATTGGCAAACAAGGCTAAAATAAAAGTTTCAAAATTATCACTTATCACAAAAGCTTTTGAGAGATCTAAAAATAAAAAATTAAAAGGCTTATCTGATCATTTTAAGGATCAAGTTGCTTTAATTTTAACTAAAGAAAATCCTTTTAGATTACATAAATTTTTTGAAGATCAAAAAATGGAGGCAGCTGCAAAAGCAGGTGATGTTTCTCCTAAAGACATAGTTATGCCAAAAGGAGATACAGATTTTCGTCCAGGTCCAATATTGTCTGAATTGCAACAAGCAGGAGTTAAAGCGAGAATTGAGAGAGGAAAAGTAGTTGTGACTGAAGATTCTACTTTAGTAGCTAGGGGTGAGACAATATCTGAGCAGAAAGCAATGCTTTTGGATCAACTTGAAATTAAACCTTTAACTATTGGTATATCTTTACTTGCAGCTTATGAAGATGGTGAAATATTCACAAGCGATATTTTGAAAATTGATGAAGAACAAATTAGGGGTGATTTGGCTTATGCTCACAATAGCACTCTAAATCTTGCATATTATATAAAATATCCTACTTCTGAGACCATAGGTGGTCTTTTATCTGAAGCATATAATAAGGCAAGAAACTTGGCTTTATATGCTAATATTGTAAATAAATCAACTGTTGATATAATTGTTCAAAAAGCATATAGTCATTTAATATCTCTAGCTTCTGAGGTATCTAAAAGAGATCCTTCATTAGTACCTGATCATCTTAAGCCAAAAGAATCTGAATCGAAACAAGAAACTAAGCCAGAAGAGAAAAAAGAAGATGCGGAAGAAAAAGAATCTAAAGAAGAAGATTCAGAGGAAGTTGGGGGATTAGGTGCATTGTTTGGATAAAAGGAGGTTATAATATGGAATATATGTATGCAGCAATGTTACTTCATTCGGCTGGTCAAAAAATAGAAGAAAAAAATCTATCAAGTGTATTGAAAGCTGCTAATGCAGATGTTGATACTGCAAGAATTAAAGCTTTAGTTAGTGCACTTGAAGATGTAGATATTGAGAAAGCGATAACAACTCAGGCAGTTCCAACTACTGTGGCTGCACAACCAGCACAGGAAGAAGCTAAACCAGCTGAAGAGAAGAAAGAAGAAAAAGAAGAAGAGAAAAAGGAAGAAGAGGAAGAAGAAATCGGCGGATTGGGAGCTTTATTTGGATAAATTCCAAATATTGTCCCATATATTTTTATTTTCAACATTTTTTTAATTTAGTAAAGGTAGTTTTTTATGATAGAGAGAAAAGAGATTTGGGATGTTTTAAATAATTATGACCTCACAAAAGCAAAAATTGGTGTTTTAGGAAGTCACTCTGCTATAGATACTTGTGATGGGGCAGTAGACGAAGGATTTAAGACAGTATGCTATTGTAAGCGAGGCAGAGAAAAAACATATACTCGCTATTTTAGATCAAATCGAGTAGGTAAAAAAGTTATTCGAGGGTGTGTAGATGAAACTGTTGTTTATTCTTCTTTTAATAAGATGGTAGATAAAAAAGAGCAGAAAAAAATGATAGATAATAATATTTTATTTGTACCTAATCGTTCATTCACTGCTTATTGTGGAGTTGAGGCAATAGAAGAGAGATTTAAAGTCCCTTTTTTAGGGTCACGTAATTTATTAGCGTCTGAAGAGCGTGGAAGCAAAAAAGATTATTATTGGTTATTAGATAAGGCAAATCTACCTTATCCTGAAAAAATTGATCATCCCAAAGATATTGATAAACTCTCTATTGTAAAGCTACCTCATGCAAAAAAAAGATTAGAAAGAGGTTTCTTTACCGCAGCTAGTTATAAAGAATACAAGGAAAAAGCAGATAATTTGCTAAAAAATGGAGTCATTTTAGAGGAAGATTTAGAAAAAGCAAGAATTGAAAGATATATTATTGGTCCTGTTTTTAATTTTGATTTTTTTTATTCGCCTATTGAAGAGGAAAATGAAAAAATAGAACTTTTAGGTATTGATTGGAGATTTGAAACATCTTTGGATGGCCATGTCAGATTATCTGCACCACAACAGATGACTTTAAATGAAAACCAAATAAATCCTGAATATACTGTTTGTGGACATAGTGGCGCAACATTGCGGGAGTCATTACTTGAAAAAATATTTGATATTGCTCAAAAATGGGTAGAGGCATCTCAGAAATATTATGATCCTGGAATTATAGGTCCATTTTGTTTGCAAACCTGTGTTGATAAAGATCTTAACTTCTACATCTATGATGTGGCTCCAAGGATTGGTGGTGGTACTAATTATCATCTTATGGTAGGCCACCCTTATGGTAATACTGTGTGGAGAAAAAGGATGAGCACAGGCAGAAGACTTGCTATGGAGCTTAGAAAAGCTATAGATGAAGATAAAGTTCATATGATAGTTACTTAGATTGTTTGTATTATAAGAGTTATGCTTTTGATAAAATAAAAGAAAAATTATAAGTATAAAAAGGTTTCGCATTATAATTTACACAAAACATTAGTATTGTCTTATTAAAGGCTTATATAAGTCTAAATCACGTTAAAAGTGGAAATACGGGATTAATAAACATTTTAAAATGTTTTAACGATCTTTTTAGATCGATGGTGTTAGAATAAGTTTTGGTTTATATCTTTGTATGATATTTAGATGATAAATAAAATTTTGGGTCGTGACAATTATGGTAAAGAGTAAAAGAAAAAATAGGTTTAAGATTAAAGTTGTAAATATGGTTGCAAATGCAAATTTATATTGTAATGATTTAGAGCTTATGGATTTAGCTATTGCTTTGGAGGATTCAACATATGAACCTGAGCAATTTCCTGCATTAATTTATAAGCCTGAAGATGTAGAGAA
Organism: uncultured archaeon; assembly: GCA_964415445.1. Taxonomy (GTDB): domain Archaea; phylum CAYQAE01; class CAYQAE01; order CAYQAE01; family CAYQAE01; genus CAYQAE01. The sequence continues at coordinate 27,372 of CAYQAE010000012.1, forward strand.
ATTCAAACCCAGTTTTTTAATATTTAAATCCGGAAAAATTATAATTGCAGCAGCTAAATCAAAAGAAGACGTTTATTTAGCAGTTGATCATGTTATAAAGAAACTTGAAGATTTAGGAATTAAGATGCGCAGAAAACCAGATGTCAAAATTAATAATGTGGTGGCTTCAGCGGATTTAGGATCAAAAATTGATGTTGATATGACTGCCTTGATGCTTCCAAATGTAGAATATGAACCAGAAGTATTTCCAGGTTTAGTTTGGAAATTACCCAATTTGAATGCAACATTTTTGATGTTTAACTCTGGAAAGATAATATGTGCTGGTCTGCGAGAGACTAATAAATTAGAAGAAGCAATTACCCAGTTGCACGAAAATTTAAAGGAAGCAGGCGTTTTAAAATAAAAACATTGATAGGAGTTGATATAGATGGGCCAAAAGGATAATATTGATGATATTTTAGAATTATTAACAGAAGTTAGTGAAGATCGAACAGTACCCAGAAATATAAGAGGAACAGCGACTTCTGCTATAGGAATTCTAAAAGAAAAAAATAAAGATTCTGATGTTAAAGCAAGCGAAGCAATTGCTCTTTTGGATGAAATAGCTACTGATTTAAATATGCCTGTACATGCTCGCACCAAAATTTGGAATATAGTAGGTATGCTAGAAGCAGTACAAACTTAAATCCTAAAGTGAAATATAATGCCATATGAATCAGTTGATGAGATTAGATCATTTAAAGAAAATTTAAAATCGAAATTTGAAGATTATAAAAAAAATTCAATTTCTAATTTAGATAAAGTTAAAGAAGAGATTAATAATGTATCAAATAAAGTTGATGATATGGAAAAAGATCTTTTGGACTATCATAGAAAAATATCAAAGGAGATAATTTCAAAAATAGAAGAGATTGAAAAATTGACTCTTAACAATCTCAATGAAGCAAGATCAAAGAAATGGTCTTAATTAATTCTTATTTTCTTTTTATAATACATATAAACTATTTCGTACAAAATTATAAATAAATATCCTAAAAATACGACAATAAACACTTTTAAAGTAGTGGATATATCTGGCAGTAGATTTTTGGATGTTATCATCATATAGATGACAAAAAAACATATGGTGGCTGTTGAAATAAGCCTTATCATATTCTTTTTATTCATTTTATCCCTATTTTAATGTATTTTGAAATTTTTCAACTAAATCATCTACTTTTTTATAATCTAAATCTTGAAGCTTTTTACAAGCTAAACTTAAAAATTCTCTAGCTTGATTTAGTCTATCTTTCTTATATTCTATTTCTTTAAATTGATCCATCAATTTATCACTTAAATAAACTTGGTTTGGTCCAAGATTGATATAATTTGACATATCAGATGTAGCAGGTCTAAGATCACAATCATGGGGTGCACTATATTTCCAGATATTTTTGAATAGTTTTATATTATCTTTTGAGTTGTAAGTTAGATATGCCTGTATTCCTGCAGTTAGAGCTTCATATCTGGGGGTATGTACAGCTAGTTCAATATTTTTTTCTTTTTTTCGATTAATTGCGCCATGATAAACTCCATATTTATCAATAGACCAGGTAGAATTTTCAACGTTTTTTAAACACTGAATTCTATATTTATCACGTTCAAAAATATTTGTGAATGGATTATAAGATACAAAAGCAATCTTAACTTGGTCGTTTTCCTTCTGGTGTGAAATATAATTATCTATTTTTGCATATAATTTATCTTTAATCTTATATTGTAAAATAACATTATGTACTTTTTTTTGAGAATTCACATTGGATTTTTTATCAATTTTTATCTCTCCACCTAATGTATCCCATACTCTAGCTTTTTTTGATTGTATTTCTTTTATTGATTCAACTGAAGTGAGTTTTAAAATAGTACCTAAATATTCAAAGGATTCGATAGCATCTTTTTCAATTAGACCATAGTATGAAGCAATATACTGTATTGCAGTATCTTCTGAAGTTTGTCTTGAAAATACGATTATAAAATCTCGATCTTTTTTTTGGGTCTTTATTTTAATATAGGAGCGATCTTCAATAACAAATTCTTGCAACTCTTCAGAATCAAAAGATCTCTGGGGAGCTATTTTAATTGAGATATTTTCTACTTTTGAGTTTTCTTCATTTATTCCATAAGTAATTACATTTGGAGCATGTGTCACATAGGGTATATTGAAATCTTTTGCTTTTTTATACACCGGCCCCAAAGTAGTAATTCTAGTAGTTTCATCACCCGGGATATAAGATGAGATTGTGGTAAGCAAGGTGCCTTTTCCAATAGATTTTTCATGCCGGGAAGGTAGAATTAAATCACAGCGGAGAATATATTTTAGGCCGCCTTTTGTTTGGGTATTAAATGCTACGTATGCGTGGGGTCCAAAGAAAGATTCATTAATATCAAAATTAAAATTATTGAATCTAGATAAATCTTGAATTTCTTCACTTTCTCCATATATCTCAAACATCTTAAAACTCCAACTTTAGGGTGATATAACAATTAAGAACTATTATACAATTATATTAAATCATGGTTCAATAAATTATTTAACAAATTGGTTTTGACTTTTTTTGGTTTAAAATAGTTATTGTGAGCTATAGATGAGAAATATAGAAAATATTGATAGAGAAGTTTCAGATGCAATTGAATCTGATTTATTGAGACAAAAAAACAAAATAAACCTTATAGCATCAGAGAATTATGTTAGTAAAGCTGTTTTGGAAGCGCAAGGATCATGTATGACTAATAAATATGCTGAGGGTTATCCACGCAGAAGATATTATGGTGGCTGTGAATTTGTAGATGAAGTTGAGGATTTAGCGATAAAGAGAGCTAAAAATTTATTTAAAGCCGATCATGCAAATGTACAGCTACATTCAGGATCACAAGCTAATATGGCAGTATACTTTGCCATGCTAGATCTTAAAGATACAATACTAAGTATGGATTTATCACATGGCGGACACTTAAGTCATGGTAGCCCTGTGAGTTTTTCAGGTAAATATTTTGATGTCAAATTTTATGGTGTAGATAAAGAGACAGAGAGAATAAATTATGATAGTTTATTGAAGTTAGCAAAGAAGGTAAAACCTAATCTTATAGTATGTGGAGCTAGTGCATATCCTCGAGAGATTGATTTTGGAGCATTTCGAGAGATTGCAGATGAAGTGGGCGCCTATCTTATGGCAGATATTGCACATATTGCAGGATTAATTGTGGCAGGCGAGCATCAATCACCCGTGCCTTATGCTGATTTTGTAACTACTACCACTCATAAAACTTTACGGGGTGCCAGAGGTGGGATGATACTCTGTAAGAGAGAATATGCTAAGAAAATTGATAAAATGGTGTTTCCAGGGATTCAAGGTGGTCCACTTATGCATGCAATAGCTGCAAAAGCCATTACATTTAAAGAAGCAATGAGTGATTCATTTAGAGAGTATCAAAAACAAATAGTAATTAATGCTAAATGCCTAGCAGATGAATTATCTAATTTAGATTTTAGGATAGTATCAGGTGGCACTGATAATCATTTAATGCTTATAGATCTTACAGATAAAGGCATGACGGGAAAAGAGGCAGAAGAGAGTTTAGAGAAAGAAAATATTATCTTAAACAAAAATACAATACCTTTTGAGACAAAAAGTCCCTTTATAACTAGTGGAATTAGGATAGGCACACCATGTGTAACTACGCGAGGCATGGGAAAAGAAGAAATGAAAGAAATTGCACAAATGATTGCAGATGTACTTTTGAAAAAAAAGAGTATAAAAGATAGAGTAGAAAGACTCTGTAGAAAATATCCTATTTATGAATAAGGTTTTATTATGGATGATAAAATTTTAAGTGGAGTGGAAGTTGCAAATTCTATTTTAGATAAATTGAAATTAGAAATCGATGAATTAAAAAAAAAGCACAAAATTGAGCCAACTTTAGCTGTTGTCAATGTTGGTAAAAATCCTGCATCTAAAGTTTATATTTCAAAAAAAGAACAAAAATGCAAACAATTAGGTATTAATTCGCTATTATATCAATTTGATGAACATATTGATGAATATAAATTAATTAAAAAAATTAAACAGTTAAATGAAGATAAAAAAGTACATGGCATTTTAGTACAGCTTCCTCTACCTAAACATATTAATCAAAATAGAATTATATTATCTATTAATCCTAAAAAAGATGTAGACGGATTTCACCCAATTAATATTGGTAATTTAGCTATAGGGGATATTTATGTGGCTCCATGTACTCCTTTGGGTATTATGGAGATATTAAAATACTATAATATTGATTTAGAAGGAAAAGATGTAGTTATTATAAACCATAGTAATGTGGTAGGTAAACCCCTCGCTCTTATGATGTTAAATAAAAATGCTACAGTATGTGTATGCCATGAATATACATCTAATTTAGAGACATATACCAAAAAAGCAGATATTTTAATAGTTGGAGTAGGTAAACCCAAATTTACAACTAAAGATATGATAAAAAATGATTCAATATTGGTGGATGTTGGTATAAATAGGGTAGATAAAAAATTAGTTGGAGATGTAGATTTTGAAGAAGTTTATGATAAATGTAAGTATATTACACCTGTGCCAGGTGGCGTGGGTCCTATGACAGTTTGTATGCTTATGAAAAACACAATAGAAGTTTACAAAAAGATGGTGGATAGGGTATGATTAGATCAAA
>CAYQAE010000013.1:0-224 GCA_964415445.1 uncultured archaeon
AGATGAATTATATAAAAAACTTTTAGATGAATATGGACCTCAGATATTTGCTTTTGAAGATTATTTAGATTCAAAGAGTCTACAAATCAAAGATTGGATTGTAAATAATATTAATATAATTACAGAGGATAAAAAAATAAAAAATAGCGATAATTTTGGAGATATTGTTCATAAAATTTTAAATAAATTAATAGAACATCATAAAAAGAACAAAGAAACAAAAA
>CAYQAE010000013.1:234-8056 GCA_964415445.1 uncultured archaeon
GCAGGATACTTCTATCAAAAATTCCAAAAACATATGATTCAAAATTAAAAGAGATTTTAGAAATTGCTAATTTATCAAAAAAGAAATACAAAAAATCAATTCCAAAGATTTTTAATGCAGTAGTTGAAGAATTTAGAGAAAAATTTAAAGGTTTGGATGATCCTAACTCTCCTGAAGCATTATCTATTATAAAATGGATCAAAGAAAATTTTTCAAAATTTTATTCTAAAAAAGTATCTAAAATTGATTCTAATATAAAAAATCGATTTGCTACAATTATTATAATTGAATTAATTAACTATAGAATTGATTTAGAAAATAAAATTAAAGAAAAAAGCATACCTGATATATTTAAATATGATGAAAAATATCTAAAAGAGAAGGAATCTGAAATTGGGGATTTTTCTGTGGATGATCTAAATCGAATTTTAGCAGAATGTAAAGTTTCTGAAAAAAAGTATAGAAAATCAATTTCTAAATTTTATGATTTGGTTTCTAAAGATTTTTCTGAGACTTTTAATAAAATAGATGATCCTCTATCAGAAGAAGGAGAAAATATATTTGAATGGATAGAATCTAGATTATCTAAGTTTCTTTCAAAAAATACTAATAAATTGAATTACATAGATAAAAAAAATATAGTTTTTGATGTTTTTTCTAATTTAATTGAAATTAGGAGAAAAGAAAGACCAACTAAAAACCAAAAAATAGAGGATATGGGTTTAGATTTAGTTAAACAAACTTATGAAGAAATTGAAGTTGAATTTGGTTCAGATATATTTGATTTTGAAGATGTAGGAGATAAAAAGGCAAAAAAAATAGCTAGATGGATTTATGACCATTTTGAGAACATATTTGGTACTAAAGCACAAAATAAAGCAGCTAAAAGAAGAGCTGCTACGGCATTATTTGCAGAAATTACAAGTTTTGCTAATACTAAAGAGAAATCAAAAAGTCCTATGGGTAGTTTAACCCAAAAAGAGCAAGAAAAAGAGAAAAAAATATTGAAAAAAGCTAATCTTTCAGAGGATAAAATTCTTGAAGCAATACCTGAATTTTATGGTTGGCTTATAAAAGATTTAGGCGATAATGCATTAAATTTTGATGCTTCTGATACAAAAAAAACAATAGAAGTTGCAAAATGGATAAAAAATCATCTAACTGCAGTTTTATCTGAAGAGTTTGATCCAGATTTAGAAAAAAAATTAGCTGTAGTTGTCTTAATTAGACTTAAAAAATATAAAAAGGATTAGAAATGGCAGGAGAATTTTTTTGGTTCTGCAACATAAATAAAAGCATGGCAGAAAAAATAAGAAAAAATCATATTTGGGGAACTTCTTCTCAGTTTAGAGAGACTATAGAGAAGGTAAAAAAACATGATAAATTAATATTTAGCATTGATTGTAAAAGCATTATGGGATTTTATGAGGCATCAGAAGATTCCAAAAGCGAATATTCAGAAAATAGATATCTTACAAAAATAAAGTTGGCTCCTATATTAGAATTCGATTCTTTTTATCAATTGATAGTAAATTTTTATCTGAGTTGAATTTTTATGATGATATCTCTTGGCTTAAAAATCAAAAAAATTCATTGATTCCTATAGAAAAAGGTGATTTTGAAAAAATTTATTTTAAATTCAACAATAGAGCAAAAACAGGTATTGGTGGATTAGATGATCTTTTAGCTGGAGGAATACCTTATAGAGATCATATTTTTTTTCATGCACCAACTTCTTTGGAGCGAGAGTATTTTGAAATCAAGTTTATAATTGAAGGTCTAAAAAGACGAGAAAGTGCGTTAATAATATTGTTTGAGACAGTTGAAGAATTTATAGATCGATTTAGAGAATTTGATTTTCCAATTAATGGTTATATAAAAGAAGGGATGTTAAAAATAGTTGATCTATATAGTTGTACTCAAAAGGATGTCTCAGCTAGTTTTGAAGAAAATGGAATAGTTAGATCAGCTAAGGATTTAACAAGTGTAAATTTAGCTATAAATATAGCAATTGAAGGTCTCAAAAAATCAATATCTAAACGTTTAATATCTCATATTATCTCTTTTGTTAATATAGTTTCACCTAATAATTTAGTTTCATATACCCGAGATTTAATTTTGAAATTGAAAAAGAATGAATTTACAAGCTATTTTTTTATAGAAAAAGCCCAAGATAATTCTCTATTATACGATCAAAACTTGTTTGTGGATCTTGACAATCTATTTAATGGCCATTTTGAAATTTTTAATGAAAAAAAACAAATTGATGGAAATTTAGCAATAAGAAAAATTTTTTCTATAAGAAGAATGGATAATTCAAATTTTGATAGTGGTTATTATCCTCTTACTTTTGAAAAAAATAAACTATACATCGGTCCAGTAATTGAGGAATCAAAAAAACCCAATATGGGTGCTATTATAAAGAAAATCTTTCCTAATATATTACCTGGCATTAAAAATAATTTTAGCCCAAAACAATTGAAATTCACTTCAGAGAAAGATTTTAAAGCTAAAAATTTAATTTTTTGGATACATGAGCAAATTCCTAAATTAACTAAAAAAAGCTATGACGATGAATTTCAGAAAAAATTAGCTATAAAAATATTTAAATTAGTTTCAGATAAAATAAAGTCTATTCATTTAAAGGAAGGAAAAATAAAAAGCCAAATTGAGAAAAAGAAACCTAAAAAAGCACCGCAAGATGATTTATTTTCAAAAATTAGTCAACCTAAAGAAGAACTTCTAAATTTAATTAATCCACTTCTTAATAAACTTAAAAGAGATCTAGGGGAAAATATTTTGGATTTTGAATCTACAGAGGATGTAAAAGCAAAGATGGTTGCAAAAAATATCTTTTCAAACATTAAATTTATTTTAGGTAGAGACTATGATTTAGCTACAAAAAAAGAGATAACTACTTTTTTGTTTATTGAAATTTGCAAAAAAGTAAAGGGAAAATCTTGGAAACAACTAATTAGTTAATAGATATTATATAAACTCTAAATCATATTTATGAGGATGCAAATATTTAAATATCTCAGATTGCATAAATATATTATACAGATTAAAAAAAGATTTAATTTAAGATAGATTTCAAAGTATAAAAGAATAGATATGTAGGAGTTACACAATGGTTTATGTTGGAAAAAATATAAATAGATTGAGTAATAAATTAATTGGAAAGCTAAAAATTAGATCATTGTTTATTAGTTAAGTTTAGATGAGTCAAAATTTAGCTTTTTAAAAAAAGGTGTTAAATTGGTTCAATTTACAAATGCATTGGCTTTGTTGAGTTTGGGGTTAGTCCCTCTAATTATTCTTCTGCATATATTTAGTTCTAAAAAGAAATCTGTAGTTAAATTTAGTATGACTGCTTTTATACCTAAGGGCAAAATAAAGACTATTAATTTACAAAATATTATTTTGATAATTCTTCAGATGGTTATAATTTCATTTTTAGCTTTTAGCTGGGCACAACCAGAAAGTGAAGGTGATTATAGTCCTAAAGATTCAGTTTTACTTATAGATGTATCTGATAGTATGAATGCAAAAGGATCTGATATATCTAAAATAGGTTTGGCAAAAGAGCGGGCAAAAGAATTGATAAACTCTTCCGAAGATATAAGTTTTTCAATTGCTACTTTAGGAAGTGATACATCTTTTGTGTGTGAGAAAACTTCAAATAAAACTTTACTTTATGAAAAAATAGATAGTTTATATGCAAAAAGTGAATCTTCCGATTTAACTAACTCATTAGCTAATGTTTTGTCTTCTTATAGTGATGAATATATCTATATTATAACTGATGGGGATTATACTTCATCGGATATTGAAGGGGCTCTATCTTATATAGATGATGAAAGTATCTCTATTGAAATAATAAGTAATTCTACATCAGAAAGAGTTGATATAAAGGATATAGAAATTATTGATGGAAGTTCATCTTTTGATATCTCTTTTTTAATTGAATCTGATATAGATCAAAGTTCTCAAGAAGTTCAGATCAGTCTTTTGGTAGATAATATATCATATTATAGTAGTGATTATACTATATATGATGGTGAGACACAAATTGAGATAAATGACATTTCTGTTGGTAATTCTAATCAGCATAAAGTAGAGATAGAAGTTTTGAAAAATAATACTCTTTTGGGAGTAGGAAGAGCTGTTTTTGGTAATGAAGAAGTAATCAAAGTTTTATTGTGTGAAGATGAGATTAGACAAGATGATTATCTAAAGGCTGCTTTATCCATAGAGGACAATTTTGAAGTATTTAGATGCACTGATATTAGTTGGTATAATCTTTCTAATTTTAATTTAGTAGTTTTGTGTGATATGCCATATTCTAATTTTTCACAAAGTGCAGATGAATTAGAAAATTATGCTCAAAACGGTGGTGGTATCTTAATTACAGGCGGTTCAAATATAGATGCCTCTTATAATAATCTTTCTTTTTTTAAAATAAATTATACTTCAAATAACTATAATCTTCCATTGGGGCTTGTTTCTTATAAAAATACATCTCATGAAATTATAACAAAAGATGATGGGCATGGTGAACTTGATCTTAGTTCAGTAACTTTTGATAGAATTAATAATGTAACTATTAATGATCCTGTTGAGATTATTTTTTCAGTAGATAATCACCCTCTAGCTTTGGCTTGGGATTATAATTTAGGTAAAATTATGTTTGTGGGAACCGATCTAAATCCCAAATCTTCAAATGATTGGAATAATCTTCTATCTTCTAAACTTTCAGAATATATACTTTTTATTATGAGAAGTGAAATTTATCTATCAAAAAAACCTTTTGATGTATCAAAAAGAAGTTGTGAACAAAATGAAAATATATTTTTTTATAGTCCTCCTGATGTATATGATCTTGAAATTGAAATAGAAAAACCTAATGGTGATAAATATTTCATTAATACTACAAAGACATCTTTTGATATTAGTGGATTTTATAGAATTAATTATACTTCTTCTTTGGGATCTAAATCGATTTATTTAGCAGTAGATCCGGTGGTAGAGGAATTTAATTCACAATTTAATCCTGAAATTTATAGGATTTCTTCTAATTTAGATGATATCCAAACAAAGGGAGATAACAATGAATTATGGTCATTATTTTTGAATATATCTTTAATTATACTTGTGATAGAGTGGTTTGTAACTCATGTGGTGATTAGATGAATTTAGCAGATATTGCAAATATTACATTTGAAGATACTAATTTAATGTTGATAATGTTAATTTTTGGTTTCTCTTTTTTGGGTATAATTCAAGTCCTATCTAAGATAAGTGTTCTTGATCTGCTACGTATTAGTTCTATTTTATTGTTTAGTGCTGCAGCAGGAGGTGCTTATATTGCTCATGAATATGAGGGCGATGCTGATCTAAATTTAGTTTTGGATACAAGTGAGAGTATGTCAATATCTGATGGTAGTGCTAAAAATCCTCGTTATGTTGACCAAAATTCTATAGTGGCGAGTATTGTCTCACAATTGAGAGATGAAGATAAAATTACAATAATAACTTATGACAGTAATTCTAATATTGTAGTTAGGCGGATTAGTAAAGATGATTTTAATCTAAATTTAACTGCTGATGATTTAGGTGGCTCAAGCAATATATCAAAACCATTAGAATTAATATCTTCTAAAATTACTTCAAAAGAATTTTTAGTATTATTTAGTGATGGTCAAACTACAGATAATTCTTATTTATCTTTAATTGAGAGTTTAAGTACAAAAAATATTAGTATATCTACTTTGGGTATAGGTAGCTCTAATATATATAATTATGGAATAGATACAATTTCTATTCCTAAAAAAGTACTTCTAGGACAAACTCATCAGATTTCAATGTTGATAACCAACGAAGGAGAAGAAAAAAATGTATCAATTAATCTTACAGTTAATGGTGTAGTAGTTAATCAGACTTATAAATTGTTGGATGATGGAATAAACCAAGTAAGTTTTCCAATAAGTTCAAATGTGGAAGGAAAACTATTTTGTGAAATTAATATTGAATCAGATGAAGATGATTTGATCAAATACAGAGATATTCAAAAATGGAGTTGCTTCTCCCGATTGGATTGAAATTACTAATTTTTCAGTGTCAGAAGGTGAGCAAAAAATAATATCAGGTGATATTGATCTTAATAATTATGATTCTGTTATAATTAATCCATCGAGAACTAAAAAAGCGTATTTAATGTTAAAAAATTATACTAATATTTTAGATTATCTAAATACAAATTATCCTGATCAAGATTGGGAGAGAAAAGCTTGGCCACAGTTAGAAAATATTACTCATAATCTAGAAGTTGAAGGATATGAAGTAGATTATGGTGGAAATTTAACTTCTAATTTATCTGATTATGATCTAGTTATGATTCTTTTAGCTGACATTGAAGAGGATGATAAAAATAGACTTTATAATTGGGTAGAAGACGGTGGTGCATTGGCTGTTGGCTATCTACATAATGATCCATATCTTGGTGCTTATTATCATCCCTATGAAGGTGATCCTGAGTCGGGTGGATCGGATGTTGCTGATATGGTGCCTGGAATAAATATTAATTGGTCTTTAGCTGGATTTAGTAATATCAATGAAACAGGTGCTTGGCAAAAAAATATCTGGAATCTTTTGCATGATAATGCTTCTTTATCTGATGCTCAAAATACAGTTTGTGCAGATGTTGTAATGGAGATTATGAACAATAGTTATACTCAATATATGCTTAGCAATTATGAAGACGTAGCTACTTATGAAATATGGATGGAGAGGAATATAACTGGCAACAGTACAGGATACCGTTATGAAAATGTTACAGTATGGCCTCATCCTGATGTTGATGGAGTTGAGTGGAATTGTTGGGCTACAGTTTTTAATACTTCATCCAATTGGTCACCTATTTTGCAACTTCATAATGAACTTACTGGAAAATCTCTAAATGATACACTCCCTCAAGATCATCCGTTTCGTGAAGATTATCCCTCTCTGCCCTGGTGGTCTACTATTGAATATGAAAGAGGTAATAATTCTGAAGGTAGAGCAGATGAATGGTATGGTATGATGGCTCGTGAATTAGGTTTAGGTAGAATTATGGTATTTGGTCCAAATCAATGTGATTATGCAGAAAAAAATCACGGAGTTGAGCCAACTACATTATCTCCTCTTTGGTCAGATGCAGATACCAGTGTTTGGGATGATACTTTTGAAGATAAACTTAAACAATATGTATTTGACGGTGGGGGTGTAATCCTTACAAAAGGTTATCCTGAATATGGTTCACTAACTTCAGTATCACCTGGCGATCCTGGAGAGATAATTGTAAAAGATCCAACTTCTGAGGCAATAGATCTTTATAAAGCTAGTGGATATCATGATATAACTTATGAAGTTAATTTCTCTAATATTAATTTAGTAGGATATCAAAAGGTTGATATTCAAAATGAAGTATTAACTGAAACTTTAGTTCAAGTTTATGATCAAGATGAGTATAGTTATTTTCCTTTAGTTTCTGTTAAAAGTTATGGCTTGGGAAAAATTGGTATTTTTGCTACAGATCCTCTAAGTGAACCAGAAGTTGGTAATTTATTAACTTGGGAAGATTATTCTAAATTTTGGGCACAATATATAGATTATATCTCTGCAGATGCCTTCACCACTGATAAACTTAAGTTAAAATTGGATAAAACTTATTATAATCTAGATGATTCTGCCTTAATTACTATTAGCTCGCCAAATAATATAACACCTACTTGCTATGTTAAAAATCCACAAAATACAACTAAACAGTTGGGTCTATCTAAAA
>CAYQAE010000013.1:8066-18649 GCA_964415445.1 uncultured archaeon
ATATCTGATGAAAGATATAGAGGTGAATATGATTTAGATTGGAGTGGAAGATATATTATAAATGTAACTAATGGAACAAATTATGTATTTGCAGAGATAGAAGTTGTATCAATTTTGGAAGAATTTGAAAATCCTAAATTAAATTCAACTTTGCTTTCTGAGATAGCACAAAAGACAGGGGGCACTTATTATAGCTCAAGTAATTTTGATTCTTTGATTGATGAGATTAATGATTCAAGAGAGACAGAAATCCGAAAAGAATATATATGGTTTTATTTGATTGCAATAGCAGTAGGTTTTCTCTTTTTGGAATGGTTTATGCGCGAGAAATCTTCTTCAGGATTATAATTTTACTCCTTCTTTTTTCAAAAATTCTCTTTTAGTTTTAGTTCCATAAAAATAGTTTCCTATACTTCCCTTTTTTACCACTCTGTGGCATGGTATAATTAGAGGACATCTATTTTTTCTCATAACATTTCCTACAAATCTTGCTCCATTTTTGAATCCTGAAATTTCAGCTAATTTATTGTATGTTATGATTTGACCACTTTTAATCTTTCTTAGATTTTCTAAGACTTTAATTTCAGATTTTGTGTATCCCAAGTAGTCAATTATGAAATTTGAAATTTCTACATCTTTTGCATCCCACAAATCATATATTTTTTGACTGTATCTATGATTTTGGATTAAATAGCTACTGAAATTGGCTTTTAATTTTAAATCATCGACTGTAGCTTCAACTGTAGGATGTAGAATTGTATTTGCATAAATTCCTTCCTTTATAACTATTCCAATATATCCATTCGAAAACGAAGATAGGATTACTTTACTTTTTTCCATTTTTTTTAATTCTTTTTTAGTCATTTATTTCCTCTATAACTTCAGCTGTAGCTTTGGATACTAAACTTTTCCAATTTTTATTTTTTGAAATTTTATCTCGAACATTTGATCCAGAATACTTTTTTCTATCAAAAAAAGGAATATCTTGAACTTTAATATTTTTGTCTGCAAATAACCTCTTAAGCCACCCATCGTTTGTAAATAATATATCAATGTGACCTACAATTGAGATAACATGTTCTGCCCATATGCATTCATTGTGAAGATCAGGAATTGAGACTATTTTTATTTTATCTAGGATTTCTTTTTTATCTTTAAATGTCCTTTCAATCATATTTTTCCTTTGTCCAAAACTAAAGGGATTTTTTTTGGTATTTTTATATTGAGAACTACCTATACCTATAATTAAAGTATCTACTTTATTTTCTATATTTAAAATCACTTTGTAGTGACCTAAATGAAAAGGTTGAAACCTACCAACATAGAGTCCTATCATATTTTAGACCTCAAATTTTATTATATCACCTAATTTAGCATCTAATTTGTCGGCAGCATTATCTTTATATAAGAATAATTCTAAATGTCCATATGAACCCATAGTAATTAAATAACCACCTTCTTTTTTGTAATTTTTTTGATGATTACATTGATAGCGTTTATTTTTATATATAAATGATTTTATATTTTCTAAATCTATTTTTTTTGATGTATATAATATAATATTTCCAAATTTATCTATATATATTATTTCAAATTCTAGTTCATTATCTTTTGGAATGAATATATCTAGCTTTTTTTTATATTCTCTCTTTTTACCTAATTTCTCGATATTTATACCTTCTGCAATCTTAACAGCCAAAGGTGCAAATAAATCTATGCCCCTAAATGTTTTATTTTTGAATTTTTTATCAATTTTTATCAAAGATTGGATATTATATTTATCTACTATTAAATCAAATATACCATTGTCTGGGCCAACTAAAGTAAAATTTTCATTCATTATAACAATTGGATCAATATTGCTATCAAAATCTACTATTGCTAGATGGGTAGTATTTTTTGGGAAAAAATCTATTGTGTTTGAGATTAAAAAAGCAGCTTGTTTTATATTATAAGAAGATATATCATGATTTAAATCTATTATATTAATATCTGGATTTATTGATAAAATTTTGCCTTTCATCTGAGCTACATAATTATCATTATATCCAAAATCTGTAGTTAGGGTAATAATTTTAGGCATAAATTTGTCTATAGAAATACAAATTTATTAATTTATTTTTGGTATCTCTCTTCAACAAAAAACATTTTCAAAAGATTGGAATATCTATCTATCCAATTAATTATTGTTGATTTTGAAGTTTCCATATTATATGTTGTCTTTAGATATTTTTGAATTTCTGTTAGAGACTTGCCTTCTTCAAGATGCATTTTTAGTGTCCGAATTATAATATCCATATAGTCTTCTACTATTTTTTTATATTTACTCTTCCAATATACCACAGAAGATCTGGCTATATGTTCATTATAATTTCTTTTTATTTTTTTTTGTATACTACTTAATGAAACACCTTCAATATTTAATCTAATTGATTTTAAAATAAGCTCAGGAGGATGATGTGATTTTAAAAAATTATCATCTTTTGTAAAAGTTCTATTACATTCTTTACATATATAGCGCTTTTTTTTAATTTTTTTAGTTTTTCTATATCCATAATTACCTAAATTATGACTTTGACAATATGGACATTTGTATGAATTCATATAAATTCCCTATAAATTATATATGCAAAAACAGATATATAAATCAATCGATTTATGAACAAATTTTTGCTATTTACAAAGGTTTATATACTAGGTTTAACAATTAGATATTAATTGTATGGTTTATACACGATATATGTGTATTGACCCAAGAGCAGCAAAAAATTGTGAGAGGAATGGTACAGTGGCAATGTATGAGATGAGGATTGTAGAAATATTTATTAGTTTAAGGTGATTATAATATTAGATGTAATTTTAGAAAAAAAGATGGAAATATTTTGGAGAGGTATGAGTTAGTTGAGTACAAATAAGCGAAGATTAAAAGCTGAAGAGATATTTAAGAAAGCAAATATTGATAAAGATAATTTTATTAATGCTTTAACTAAATTATATGACAAAATAGCTAAAAAGTTAGGTTATGAAGCATTTGATAAAAAGAATATTAATACGGAACTAACTTTGTCGGTTATAAAAATAATCAAGAGTAATTTAGATCTTTTTTCTAAAAATATATCCTCTGAGATAAAAAAAGAACTAACTGCTACTTTATATGTAAAATTATCAGAATATCATAGAAATAAAGGTAGAGTCAAATCTGAAAAAGGAGCTAAATCCAAAGAGACTCTAAAAGCAAAAGAAAAGGATCAAAGACATGAATTAGTTATAAAACTTCAAGAATCTCTCAAAGAGGCTAAAAAATCAAATTTATTAGGTATATTTGCATCTTCTATAATATTTACTTGTATTTTTGCTTATTCTGTCTTGTTTTTAAGATATCTTACTCCTTTTCCATCTTATATCATTTATATATCACTAGTTTGCTTTTTTTCTTTAGCTTTTGTTTTGGGAATAAAACGTCTTCCAGAGATTACAACTTCTGATATTATAAAACCCCTATGGAGAGGTCAAGATGTCGGTTTTGAAGCTACCAGAACTGTTTTGGAATATAATACATCTAATTTAATATCTAAAAATAAAAAAAGTAAAAAAACTCCTTTTGATAAGATTTTGTTAGATAGAGCAAAAGAAGAATCTAAATATATAAAGACTAATATTTATCATTCTAAAAAAGCAAAAAAATCGTTAGCTGCAGGTATTATTGCAACATCTATGCTTTTTTTAGCAGTTCCTGTATTTTATGATGTGATGTCAATTTTAGAGACACAAGAAGATTCTGTTTTTGAAATTGAGGTATTACCTGGAGATATTAAAACCAAGGAAGATTCATGTGAAATAAATGTAAGTGTAAATTACAAAGATGGGAGCGAATTGGTCTCAGAAAATGAGATTGATATGGTCTATATTCGAATAAATTCTGATTTTGGATCTTCATCTGCTACATTATCAAAAGTGGATGATAATTATGTAGGTGAGATAGAGACACCTACAGAAGGTGAATATACCTACAAAGTTTATGTTTTATCCAAAAGCGGCATTACTTATGAATCTACATCTTATAATATACGAGTAGATCGAACACCTCCAGATATAGGAGATTTAAGTTTTTCACATATTGAAGATCCTTATAATACTTTTTATTGTGATTATATCCTTATAGCTACAACTGAAGAAAATTATGCAGATGCTAGGCGATATATTGAAAAAAGCTCCGAAGATGATGTGGTGATTTTTGTTGATAATAGTTTAGTATATGACGAAGGCAATAAATTAGTAGATTCAGAGACTATTTATTTATATGCTAATATAAGTAGTAAAAACGGTGGATTTGAGCATGAAGTTTCTGTATCATATTTAAAATTTCAGGGGGAAGAAAGTATAGATATAACTTCTTTAGGTCAAATTTCAGGTACAACTACTACATTTGAAGGTGATGAAAGTTCAATAGAAACTTCTTCTCAGTTTAATGTTGGTTATTCTCTAACTTTTAGCCGAAGTCTAAAATTTTCACTTACAGCTTATGATTCTTTAGGAAATGAAGTAAGTTCTGATAGTTATTATGTGTTTTTATGGCAAGATTTTACAAATGAAGTTGATTTTGATAGTCTTTTTGATGATCCAGATGGAGATGGTCTTATTACTTGGGAAGAGATGGTTTTAGGTGATGACGGGTGGATTACAGATCCTAATAATCCCAATAGTGATGGTGATAGATGGAGTGATTCAGAAGATCCATATCCTAATGATATTTATGAACCTTATCCTCCTGTCGTTTATTCAATTTTAGTAGAAGATTCACGTGGACCTATTTATAATTATAATTACTATGTAAATTCTAATGATGATGAAATTACAATACCTATAAATGTAGATGAGAGTTTAAGTAAAAGTGGCTCATATATCCAAAATATATCAATTAAGATATTAAATAAAAATTTAAATGTAGAAGAAGCTTATGAAGCTGGAAGTTCTGATGAAAGTTTTGAATCTCAAGAAATACTTTATGATATAAATTCTGATTCTCCTGCAGAGACTAAAAATTTTGATATAATTTATGATATTTCTGATTTGGATGATGGTACTTATTTTATTTGGGTATTTGCTAGTGATACCCTAGATCACCCCACAGAAGGCCAATATTCTTTTTCTTGGGATAATCCATATGTATCAGGTATAGGTTGGGGATATCATACTACTAATTTTACTATAAAAAGTCAAATGCCACCTCCTCCAATTGATAAAGATAGAGATGATGATGGCATGCCCAATAGTTGGGAAGAGATTTATTCACCTCCTCTAGATCCTGATCAATATGATGCAAATGAAGATCCTGATGGCGATGGATATACTAATTGGGAAGAATATACTTATGGACCTACTGCCCCAAATGATTCAGATGATCATCCCCTTGATATGGATGGAGACGGGCTTTTAGATACTTTAGAAGATTTATATGAAGGATTGTCAAAGTATAAGACAGATACAGATGGTAATAACATAAATGATTATTATGATGATTTAGATGGTGATGGTTATCCTAATTATATAGAAGTAGAATATAACACCAATTTATCAAATGATAGTGATCATCCTGAAGATTTGGATGGAGATTATCTCCCAGATTATTGGGAAGATCAATATGATAATGCGGAATTAGATAAAAACAAATATGATTCTAACGGCGATGGCACAAATGATACATATAGTGATTCAGATGGTGATGGATATACTAATTATTTAGAATTTATCCATGGAACAAATCCTCTAGATTCTAATGACCATCCTTGGGATATGGATGGAGATAATTTAAATGATAGTTGGGAAGATCAATATAATGATTTCGAATTAGATAAAACTAACAATGATTCCAATGGAGATGGAATTCGTGATGATTTAAATGATTCAGATGGAGATAGATATATCAATTATTTCGAATTTATCCATGGAACAAATCCTCTAGATTCTAATGACCATCCTTGGGATATGGATGGAGATGGAATTTTAGATTATTGGGAGTGGGATAATGGTTTAGATCCTCTAGATTCTTCAGATGCACATGATGATTTAGATGGTGATGGTTATACAAATTATCAAGAATTTATCCATGGAACAGATCCAAATGATAATGGAGATTATCCTCAAGATTCAGATTATGATGGTCTTCCTGATAATCTTGAAAATCAATATGATAATAAAATATTATATTATAATAATTCAGATACAGATGGAGATGGACTTGAGGACGGATATGAAGATTTAGATGGAGATGGTTGTCCTAATTTAGAGGAATATTTAGGAGAAACAGGTATTTATGGAAAAACTGATATTAATAATTCAGATGATTATCCTATTCATGAAAGTATTTTTGCAGGATATGATTTTGTTGTAACTTTTAATTCTACAGATCCAAGTGATTCTCATTATGATAGTGAAATAGATATTGTAACAAGTGCACCTATTATTAACTTAGAATTAATAGATATGTCAGATGGTCAATCTAAAGTTTCTACAAGGATTGAAAATTGGGAAGAGGATGATTCATATATTTTTGATGGTGAATATCTTTTTGATATTAAAAATTATTCTATTAAAATCACCTTTGAAGATTATTCTCAAAATACTTATTCAATTTCTAAATATATTCAAACTACAGATAATGAACCTCCTCTGATAAATTCATTTTATTTGCCAGATAGTGCTGATAGATATCTTAAATCAAATGCAGATTTAGAAATTAAAGCTAATCTTTTTGATGGTGGAAATGGAATAGATACAGTAATTGCTAGAATTTATAATCAATCTGATGATATAAATTATCTTAATCTTACTTTAGAAAATCCTAATTCAATTTATGTAGGTGATTGGCAAGGTGAATTATCTCAAGTTGGTTTGGATGAAGGTGACTATTATGTTAGAATATTTGCAAATGATACTTTGGGATTTACTAATAATTCAGAGATATGTGGTGCTAATTTTACAGTTGATGATAGCTCACCTGAAATTTATTCAATAGTGGTAAATGGTACTTCTTATCCTACATTATTAAATATTGATGATGAAAATGCAGATGTTGTAGGTGATATTCGAACTGAATATTCTTTAGAGATTATATGTTATATACGAGATGATTATTCGGCTGTAGATCCGTCTCGAGTAAAAGTATGGACATCTTCTTATGGTTCATTTGACAATAAAGAAGTTATGGAGGATATGGGTGGGGATCAATTTAAATTAACTTTATCTACTTATCTAAATTATACTTATAATTATGTAAATTTTTCAACTTATGATTTGGCAGGAAATGTTGTATATAATGGTAGTATGATAGTATATCTGAATGATACATCTCCTCCAGAACATATAAGTTCAATTATTTATTGTGATGATGATATTAATAATAAATGGATCGGAAAAGAAGGAAATGTTACTATAGAGATCCAATTTGAAGATTTAATTTCTGGTCTTGGAAATATAGATATGTTAATAATTCAAGAAAGTAATACTTCAAATAATTATTCTGTCAATGATTTTACTATAACTGATCTTAGTGGTAAATATAGAAAAACCTACAAAAATATATCTACTTTCATAAACTTAGCTACTGGAAAATATTTTTATTGGATAAATATCACAGATCAAAATGGAAATAATTTGACCTTTTCTTCCCTAGATTTAGGGAGTAGTAAATATTTCAAAGTTGATACTTCCCCTCCATATGTTGCGTGGACTACTAAAAATCTTTCAATTGGAAAAAACAAAAGTGAAACAATAGAAGGGATATTATATGATAATAAATGGGATAATATAGCAGAAATAAATATTACTTTCTTTGAAGATAAAAATTACGCTAATAATTATACTATAAGTTGGTCTCGGGAAGTTGGTGGTGATATTATTTATAATTCAGATGGCCAAACATTTTCCTATTATGTAGATAGTGATGATCTTGTAGCTATATTAGGATTGACAGATATATTTGATACTCAAGGAAATACTGCAAATTTATCAGTAAAAGTTAAAGCAATAGATCTGTTTGGTAATGTTAATAGTACTACGACTTGGTTGAATATAACTTCATCTGATATTTATCCTCCAGAAGTTAATTGGCCAAGTAAATATACTGACTTAGATTTTACAACAACTAATAGAATGAAAATACAAAATCATGATGAATTTACAATTAATGTACAAATCTTTGATGAATATTGGGACGGTGATGATGGAGTTAGCACCGATCATTTAGGAGTATATCTAGATATTGTCAATGTTACAATTTTACATCAAGATGGAACTTATGCACATAGTATAAAAATTGAAGATAATATTACGAAATATTTTGGAGAAGAAGAATCAATATTCCTAGATTCAGGTTTAGGTTATTTTACTTATACTTTTGATACAGATGATGGAATGTTAGATGATAATTATACTATTTATGTGTATGCAAAAGACAGTGGTGATAATTGGGGAAGTACTAGTTCTGGATTGAAAATAAATGTAGATGATTATGATACATCTAATCCGAATATTACGGTAGATATGCCTCAATTTAATCTTTATGGGGAGGCTGGAAATATTATTCCGTTCTATATGTATGTTAATGATACAAGATGGGATATTAAATTAGAAGAAATGATACAGGATTATAAATCAATAGAGTATGTGAATTTTACTTTATATAATGAAACAGAAGATCAATATTATTCTTATGATATAACAGATTGTCTTGACACAGAAACAGGAGAGATTATATATTATCTAAAGACAAGTGAGCTTGGTGATTATAATTATTCTATAAATATAACAATCAAAGATGTGGCTCAAAATTTAGCTTATAATGATAGTTTCAAAATATTTTTGGTATCGGGCGATTTGTCTGCTCCCGAAATTGATTTTTCCGGCGAAAATCCTGCTACTGATGGAACTTATGAATTACATTTTCATTCAGGAGATCTTGCAAATGGCCAGAAATATTATTTTTATTTGAGTTTGTTAATAACTGATAAAACTATTAGCTTAACAGACCCTGCTTCTGAAGCTTATAGGGTGGGGACTCTAAAAAATGTAAGTATTTGTGTTTATAATGAATCAGGGGGTATAATTTATGAAGATTTAATTTACAATTATACTCCTGAAAGAGATTTAGGCGACAATATTACTTATCTTAATAAAACTCATTATTTTATAATTGAACATGAAATTGAGTATTCTAATTTTTCTGATTTGGAAAATGAAGATACATATAAATTAAATGTAACAGCCCATGACATGTCAGGACATAAAGGAGTGTTAGATCCTAGTTTTAATTTCACTATTGCGGATCAGTATGGAACGGGCCATACTTTTGATAAGACTCCTCCGTCTATAAAACTTCTGACCTCTAGAACACCAAATCATGATGATTTCAATGAAAAACATATGGTACTTA
Source organism: uncultured archaeon (assembly GCA_964415445.1). Lineage (GTDB taxonomy): Archaea > CAYQAE01 > CAYQAE01 > CAYQAE01 > CAYQAE01 > CAYQAE01. The sequence continues at coordinate 17,497 of CAYQAE010000013.1, forward strand.
TAGGGAGTAATTTTGATCTTATATGGGAAATTACAGATCAATATAAATCAGAAGCTGATACTTTGCTTCTTCAAGAAAATAGTGATTCGGTCACAGAATTTAAACTTCAATTATATAATGCAAATAACCATCAGTTAGTAGCAGATTATGGATGGCAGAATTTCCATATATATAATGAAACATATGTTCCTCTTCAAGGGAGAGATGATGTTCAAAATAGTGATCATCTATCAGAAAATGCTTCAGGTATGACTATAGATTCATCTACATTAGATATGGGTATTTATTATTATGTTATTCGAGCAAGAGATTATTGGCTAAAAAATGAACATTTTAACAATAGTAGTGAGATAGATAATGAAAATTTAGCTAAATATATTGTTATCACAAAAGATATACCTGATGTATGGACACCACAAATTGAGATATCTCACCGATATGGGTTCTTTGATTCTGATTATTATCTAAAAGATGATTGTTATCTTCATTGGAAGTTAGATGGTAATTTTAATGATTTATCTGGAGGAGGACATACAACTAATTTAGTAAATTCTCCATCTGAAGACTTTGTTGATGGGTTATTTGGAGATTGTGTAAATCTTACAGACGAAGATGATTATTTTTATTATGATAATTTTAACGACAGTGAAAAGAGTATTTCATTTTGGCTTAAAGTGGGATCTTCTACATCTGATAGTGTTATTCCTTTTAGTTTGGATAGAGATAGTAATATTATTTATATTAACACAACTAATAATAATTTTCATTTTTTCTATGAAACCAAAACTCCGATAGTAGAAGTAGATGTAGATATAAACATTTGGAATCATATAGTTATAGCTTCTTCAGGTATTTTTGTTAATGGGGTAATTAAACATGAATTTAGTGGACCTTTGGGAAAATTTGAAAATGTTACTTTTGGTCAGTCACCTCATTTATTTCCAGAAAACCAAGAATTCAATGGTCTAATTGATGAAATTCAGATCTTTAATAAAGTTCTAAGTGGAGAAGAAATTTCACAGTTATATGAAATTTATCGGTTTGAAAATAATTCAAATTATTATAATATAGATCGTTTTGGAAATGTTACAAGTCCAGATAGATCAAATGGTGATCCTTATTATATTAGTTGGAATATCTTTGACATGGGGGC
>CAYQAE010000013.1:18659-31502 GCA_964415445.1 uncultured archaeon
TAATTTAGTTACAAAATTGCGAATTAGAAGTTCTTCAGGAGATATAATAATAGAGGAAAATAATATTCCTTTAAGTGGAGAAAGACAATTTGATTTGTGGGGTTGGAAAGATGATGTTTATATTATTGAGATATATGCAGATGATGGAAATCAACTAAATACTACATTCGATTCATCTCTCTATCCTTCTTCAAAAAGACCAGAAATTACTATAAATGACAATATTCCACCGGTAGGTTCAGCATCTACAACAGTTGATGGATGGATAGTTCAATTTGAAGCAATAATATCTGATTATGATTCTGGGCTAATAGATACAGCTACAGTTTATGTAGTGGAATCTTCATATGAAGGAGGTGAAGATTTGGATAGTATCGAAGAAAATTATGTAGCTAAGGTAACTTTAAATAGAAATGACGATTGGGATAGTACAATTACAGTAGACAATTATTGGGGCGATACTATATATATTCGAGCACTTTTTGAAGGTCAATACGACTTTAATCCGGATAACGGAGGACCAGGTGCGGGTGACTATAACTTTTTCTTAGTTGCAGAGGACCAAAATGGTAATAAAAAAGCCCCTGATCCTGCATTCGTTGTAGATACAACTCCAGTTAAAATTACATCAATTAATTATTCAAAAGTATATTTTACAGATCAAAATATTACTTTTACATTTGATATATTCGAACAAGAATCTCAATATATTTTGTATAATACCTCAATTGAAGTATTCTCAAATGATGGAACACTAGTTTATTCTACAGAAATAGTTGATGCTTCCAATAAATTTAATTGGAAACCACAAAAAGTGGGTATATATAACATTAAATTATTTACATATGATGTTGGGGGATTTAATGATACAGAGATAATTGAAGTATATTATTTAGATCTATTGAATTATAAACTGTTAAAATTCTTGAATAAATCTTCTAATTATGTTAAACAAAAAAATAATATATATGGTCATATATGTTCTTATAGCAAAGAAATAAATGTAGAAAGTGACCAATATTTCGATAATACTATTTTATATAATAAAGGAGATACATATTGTTGTTCAAGTATAAATCTAACTACGAAATATATATTATCATATTTGGAGGGCGCTATATGAATTTAAAACACTTTAAAAATATTTTGGCAATTGTAGTAGTCTTAATTTGCGCTATTCCGAATTCAATTGGTTCAGACATAACTATTGTTGATATTTCTACTGTTGATATCAATTGTGATTCAATAGCCATTGATGATCGAGCCACTTTTTTAGAGGATATAGATTTTTATCATAAGTATAATAATGGTGATACTATTGCATATAATATAACATTTGAAGATTCTTCAAATTATGAAAATCCTGTTTATACTATAAAATATACTACATTTTATACAAGAGACGATGCAATTGCAGGGTGGGATGAACATCATTTTACTTATGATTTAGATGGCAATAGAATTAATTTATATAAATATTATGATGAAGTAGTGGACATCTACAGTGGTCCACTTGAAGATGCTCCAAAACTTATTTTTGATTATATAGAAATTGATGATGATGATAAATATGACTATCAAAAAGATATAACTAAATTCGGACTAAAAATAGAGGTAACATTAGAAGATCAAACAAAATCAGCACATTTTTATGCGGATGATTATAATTGGTATGTATCTAATGATTGGATAACTACTCCTGGTAATACTTACTATGGGAAGAAAGATGCTCATGTTATATCAGGTGTTGGTCCTAATCTTGGATACTTTACTATCCCACAGCTTGGGTTTTTATGGTTGTACCATGAAGCCGATTGGTATATCCCTAATCATGATCTATATTATGGAGATTATACTGAAGCAGTGAAAAAGTGGGATTTTATAACGACATTCCCTGGATCCCAAGAATGGGGTTTTGAATACTTTGATTATACTATTACAAAGCGTTTTTACGGAACAGATCTTGCAAGAAGAAGGCAAATCGATTCAACTATTGCTAATGAAGAACATATTTCTAAAATTATAAACTATCATAATAATGTATATGAAGAATATAAAAATGACAATATTCCATGTTTCTATGATACATTTACAATAGAACCTGAGTATAATTGTCTTCAAGAGTATCAAGATTTTGTTGATTGCTTTGGGCCGGGTTTAGAAATAGATTGCTTTGATTTATCCTATCATTATGATTGGATTGATAGCTATTGGCTTCATAGTTTTTGGTTTATCGAAGATAAAGATTATGCAAAACCTACCGAAATAAATCCTCTTGGTGTTACAATTGAAAGTGGTACATATTGTGAATTTGGAACTGGCATCGGCTTTAATTGTACTATAAATGATCCAAAAACATATGGAATTAAAGGATCACCTAAAGGCGGTGTAGAAGATGTTCAATTAATATTCGTTGATGAAGATGGCGCTGATTATACAAATTTAGTTACAGCAGTTTGGGATAAAAATGATCCTTTTAATTGGGAACTTCAAGAATTGAATATTGATACAAAAGGGTTATTGGGAGAATATACTTTGTATATAGAATCAACAACAGATCATGTGGGCAATTACAAAGAATTTTATTCTGCTGAAACTGAACTTGCTAGAAAAGAACTAGCAACCATAGAAGTCATAGATACCATTGATCCAGATGTTGATAAATTTTATTATGAATTAAATGATACTGAAATTACTTCATTTAGTCGAAATGATGAAGGAGAAATAATTGAACCAATTAAATTTAGACTTGATAATGTATATGATAATGGAAGCGGATTTGATTTTTATAATGAACAAAATCCTGCACAAAAGATTGTTATTCATATATATACAAAAAGTAATAATCATATACTTGAGCTACCTATTGATAGTATACCTACATATTATCCTGAATATGAGTCAATTGAATATGAAATACCTCTACCTATTGATCCCAATCCAATCGAAAAATTATCTTTTATTTGTGAAATAGGACAATATCTAGATGAAATTCTTCAAAATGGTGAATATTATTTATTAATTGAAGCAGAAGATAGAGCTGGAAATAATGTGTTTAGTGATAATAAGTTTTATTTTACAATTGACCGACCTCCAGATTTAGTTCCACCTCCACCACCTCCTCCTCCTGATCCGGATTTAGATGATGATAGTATTCCTGATGATTGGGAAAAACAGTATTTAACTAATAGAGATAAAGATGAAGATGGAATTCCTGATGGATGGGAAGAATATTATTTTGGATCAGAAGGCTGTCTTCCTCACAACGATACTGATTGCGATGGCTGGACTAATCGTGAAGAGTATTTAGCAGGAACGAATCCTACAAATTCCTCAAGTAGACCTAATTGTGATGATTCTAATAATGATGAAAATAATTATGTTTGGCCATCTGAATGGGATTTTGGTTTTCCTGGAGCATGGCGTAATTTTTATCCTGCAGATTCATATGGAGATGGAATGGATGATTCATGGGAAGATAATTATGGAATTGAATCAGATAATTTTGATGCTCATTATGATTTAGATGATGATGGTTGGACAAACAGAGAAGAATATTTAGCAAATACTGATCCTACATTAGATTATGATAACCCTTCAATTAATATACCCTCTGATTTTCTACCCCATGATGATGATGATAGAGACGGATGGACTAATCGTGAAGAATACATAGCAGAAACTGACCCTACAGATCCAGGAAATAGACCTAATTGTGATGATAATTTGGATAATAATGAAGATAATTATGTTTGGCCGTCTGAATGGGATTCATATTTTCCTGGAGCATGGCGTAATTTTTATCCTGCAGATTCATATGGAGATGGAATGGATGATTCATGGGAAGATGATTATGGAATTAATTCAACTAGCTTTGATGCTCATTTTGATTTAGATGATGATGGTTGGACAAACAGAGAAGAATATTTATCAAATACTGACCCCACTGATCCGATTTCAGTGCCAAAAAAAGAACTGTATATCTATATTTCAATGAATGATTATAAGAATCTTACAATGCAGCAGTCGTCTGAAATTAATATAAATTGGACAATATATACAAATGGACCAATTGAAAAAATATGGTTTGATATTACAGATTCAAATGGAGATTATATTGTATCCATAAATAGTATTGACCACTACTATAAGTCAGGTGATAAATATGGATATAAGTATTTATCAATGTTTGATCCAGGAACATATAATGTTACTGTTTGGGCTCAAATTTCTGAAGATGGACCAACAGCCTTAAATAATTCTCTAAATTTTACTATACTTGCTTCTTTTGCTCCTATTATTGAAAATATATCTGTTGAAGATATTACCCTTTCAGAAGAAGGTGATTATTTAGTAGTCTATTGTAATATATCCTATCATAATTATACTAATGATATATATGCAGATTTACCTGAAGTTACCCTTACTATTTGGAACCAATCTGATTTTGCTCTTCAATTTGCTTTATTTTCTAATTTATCTATTGAGATAAATAACAGCAACTTAACTTATCCATTCAAATTTTTTGGTTTTAACAATACAATTACCACCGAAAGAGGAGATATTCCATTTGGTCAATATATATTATATTCAGGAATATACAATGCAACTATAGAAGTTGTAGATAAATATGGACTTAGTGATAATTATACCTTTGAATTTTTCGTAGATTCTGATCCTCCTTCTATTAATTATCTAAATGCTACCGGAGATGCCGATTTTTCATTTAATCCACACTCTAATACTCTAGAGGTAGGTGATTATCTAAATATTACAGCTAATATTGTAGATAATATTGAAGAGAGTTCAATTTATGCATATTATAATATAAGTTATATATATGGATCAAATTTTATACATGTAGGTAGTGGAGATCTTTATCAAAAATATGATTTTAATACTCGAACTTATCTAGATATATATAGGGGTTTGTTTGATACTTCTGATATCTCATCACAATTAATACCAGGTAAATTTGCAGTAAATATTACGGCAATAGATGAAGCAGGTAATATTAATTCAACTGAGTCTGTAATATTTAATTTAACTCCACTTACCTTAGTTAAATATAAAATTTCAGGATATGTATGGAATGATTCAGATGGAGATGGTATAATAAATACATCTAGAGGTATAGATGATGTTTTAGTTAAATTATATAAAGATGGGGATCTTGTGGATCATTCTTTTACAGATATTGATGGTCTTTATTCTTTTGAAGGTGTAGAAGCAGGTAGCTATACCATAGACGTAGATCAAGGATATATTCCAGATTATATTCATACTACCTCAAATGATCCTCTAGATCTATATTTAGATGGTATAATTGAAGAAGGTCATGAAGATGATAAATTTATAAAATATCCTACAAATAATTCAACTAGCTTTGGTTATGCTAAGGCTCAGGATTTATATGATAGTCAATATTATATTGTGGATTTAGATTATGATGGTTTAATTGATAACACTGATGTTTTAGATTCAGCTGGAAATCCACTTCCTGAAATCCAAGATTTAATTGATAGTGGATTTATTTTGGGAGTAGAACCATTAATTGACGATGCTGATAATTCTTCTGATATTGATGGCGACGGTCTGTTTGACGCACATGATCCAAATCTTTGGAGTAGTGATTCTGATGGTGATGGCATATTAGATGGTTTTGATCCAAATCCCAAGACTGCAAATTCTAAATTAATCACAGATGTATATATCTATTTTGATCCAGCATATGGCTATTATGGCCCCCAAGATAAAATGGCTGCTTTTTATTTAGCAGTTAATTTAACTAATAAATTAAGAAATCAAGGGATATTTGCACGAATTGTAAATGCTAATCAACTTGAAGCTATTTTAGACGGTAGTGCTTATCTTGAGATGATAGCTTGCAATACTTCAATAAATCAAGAAACAATTAATGGTAATCCTAATCCTTATTATATCAATGAAAAAGCTTATGATGTAGATAATGATGGCCTACCTGATGGAATCGATCCTAATCCTCTAAATCCTGATACCGATGGTGATGGAATTTTAGATGGTTTTGATCCATGGCCTCTAGATTTTGATCATGACAATGATGGTCTAAATGATAGTTTTGAAGTTAATCAAATTTTAGTTAATGGACAAGAGATAGGTGCAGCGTGGTATTATAAAGACTGGGACTTTGATGGATTTTATGATGGTTATGATACTGTATTTAATGAAAGTATGTCTTCTGATCCTATAGATGGTAATAATGATAAAATTAATGATACTTATGCAGAGATATTATTTGGTGATAAGTTAGATAATGTTGATATTAATTCTGATGATTGGGATCAAGATGGCCTAATTAATGGTCATGATCCATATCCTCTCTTAAGTGATGGTGATTTTGATGGTCTCACAGATGGATCAGAAATTTATGTATATTATACTGATCCAAATTGCAAAGATTCAGATTATGATGGGCTATATGATGGCACTGAACTTAGTTGGGGCACAGATCCACTAAATCTAGATTCAGATGGTGATGGTATCAAAGACGGAGATGATCCTATACCTACTAATTCATCAGTAGATTCTTCGATGACACCAGAGACAATTATAAATTCTATGGGGGCTTTACCTATTTATGTTTGGGATGGCAGCTCTGATTCATTAATTGCTAACTGGAGTCTACATAAAGATGCTCAAAAGAGTCCATATGATAATTCAAGAGAACTTATATGGATGGGAAGTCATGAGTTTAAGTATTTTTCAGATAGTTCAGGTTCCATATTCTCTACAAATTCTATACCTATATTTGGATTTGAACCTACAGTTTATCTAAAAGATACTCCTTTAGAATCAACTGAATTAGCAAATAGAGATCTACCTTCTTTGGATGATATAGTATATTCAAATTATCTAGCCAATGTATCTAAGATTCAATCTTATTTGGGATCAAATAATATTTATCAATATGCTAAAAATATAACTGGTGGATTTGTGTATTCTGATTATGTATATTTTAGAATGAATAAAAGTATAGATGCAGCTTGGCTTGCAAAAATCCATTCTAGAAATTTTACAAAAGATGAGACAGATGATATCTCACAAATTGTTTCTGAATTTGTAGAGAATGTAGTATTTAGAAAGAGAAATTACCTAGATCCAGATAATGATGGTCTAACTACTTGGGTTGAAGAGAATGTGTTATTTACTGATCCTCTAAATCCAGATTCAGATTATGATGGCCTAGAAGATGGTCTAGATATAATTGATCCACTCGATTTTGATTGTGATAATGATGGAATTCCAGATGGTTTTGAATATTATATTATAGGAAATGAAAGTTATAGGTCAATGTTTTGTGCAGCATCATCGGAGACTATTGCTTTGGGTCTATTTTTAGATGATATATCTATGCCCTCAAGTGCAGATTATAATGGAAATGGTATCATTGATGGTCTAGATCCTTGGTTTTTAGATCCAGAGGATGATGGTTATGCTAATTTTACTATTCATGATAGATATTGGAAAAACAAGATTACAAAAGATGAGAAAAGAAATCTTATTGAAGCATATTTTAATATATCAGCTAAATCTACTTTAGGGCCAGATTCTTTAGGGCTAACTGATAAAAATGAAGATAATGATGAAGACGGAATACCTGATAGTGTTGAAAATTGGTTAACTAATGAAATGAAAAATTCAGATGGCAGTTCTTATTTTGTATATGATCAGAATCAAAATATAGATTTTGATAATAGTAATATTGATACTGATGGAGATGGACTTGAGGATGGTTTAGATTCATATTGGTGGTCAGATCCAGATGGTGAATCTACATGCACTTATTGGAGTGGAGAGTTAGAAACATACCAAGAATGTGATATTGAATTTTCAGATGGTCATGAAGCATATATCTCTGGCACTGATTGGACAGATTGGGATACTGATCATGATGGCATTCCTGATCCGATAGATGATGATCCCCTCGATCCAGATCGTGATGGAGATGGCTTGCGTGACGGAGTAGATCCAGCGCCTGATGATAATCCCGCAGGCAGCGAAACTGCTAGTGAAGATGAAAAAACGTCTAATGATGCACCACCTGGAACAGAAACAGGACCAAGCGGTAGCGATGGCGGATATGGTCTAATTAGCGCAACTGAAGAAGATCTAGATGAACAAGAAAAGGAAGATATTCTATCAAATAATGATTTTATGATTCTATCTGGAGCAGATAAATCTAGTTTATCTTCAATTTATATTGCAAATCAATCCATAAATGAATCTTATACTGCGGTAGTTATATCTGATGATTATTCAGGTTGCGATGTAAGTCTATCCTTTTATGCAAGAGTTAGTGAAAATGAAATTTCTGATAATGTAGTAGATCAATGGTCTGCAAATAATATCACTGATATGGTTTATTTCAAATGGAATCCACAATTATATGCAGGTGGTAGATATTGGTTTGGATTAAGTTTAGCTCATCCTACAGATATAAATACTAACCTTTATGTAGATGCAGGATATACTAATGCTAGTGTATTGATAGATAATGCTACTCCTGAAGTAGATAATTTTGATGGAGTAGAAGGTGATATAAATGGAGTTAATATTCCTCTTTATGCTTATGTAGATGATGATGCAGAGATTGCTTTTGTATATATTACTATCAAACAAGATGGATATGAGTATTTATCTAATGTAAAAATGTCTCCAGATGGAAGTAAGACTAAATATTTATATAATTTAGATACTTCTGGATTTGCAAATGGAAGCTATAATGTTACTATTGAAGCTAAAGATTTAGCAGAAAATACAAAAAATAAAACTTTTAACTTTGCAATTAATTTAACAGATAAATTAGAGCCTTCTGCTGCAAATATTATCATAAATGATTACCCTGCAGATGGAGTAAAAAATATAACTGTTGAGATCTCTGATAATGGAGAGATTTTATTTGCAAATGCAACAATTTTAGGAGAAGTTGATGGTAGTTTTGTTCCATTATATAGTAATTTATCTCTAACTCATTTATCCAAAGATATATATACTACTTTGTGGAATTTATCTAATGATTTCCAAAGATATGGTAATGATACATTTATAGTAAATGTTACTGTAATAGATTCTGCTTATAATATTGCTTCTATTCAACAAGTATCAGAAGAAAAGACTATTTATGATTCAGTTGCACCTATATTTGAAGATCTTACAGCTACTTCACCAGTTGAAGCTGGGGATAATGTAACTATTTTTGTAAATTTGACTGATCTAAATTTAGGTGGAAAAGCCGGCACTGGTATTTATAGTATAACTATTATTGTAAATAATAGCTCATCTATAGTTGACCAAATTACTTACTATGAAGATCCAATTTCAAGTTTAGATCCTTGGGAGAAAGAATATAATTGGTCAACAATTTATATGCCTGATGGCGAGTATAATATTACAGTAATTGCTCGAGATTCTGTAAATTCAAATATATCTTATGTTGAATTTAGTATAGTGGATACATTAGGTCCTGAAATTGTATTTGATGATCTAGCTTCTGAATTAGAATTAGGACAAACTCATACTATAGTATGTAATGTCACAGATTTAGGTGTGGGTGTGGATTCAAATGAAGTTTATATCAATATATCAGGTTCACCTCATTCTATGACTTCAATAGGTGGAGGTCAATTTTCATATAATTGGGATACTTCTTCTTTATCTGCAATATTATATAACATTAATATTACTGCATATGATAAAAATAATAACTTAGGATCCATAGATGATGTTGTTAGATTAAATGATACTATCAATCCGTCATTACATAGTTTTGAGATTTTATCTTTTGGTATAAGTCATGCTCTCACAAATACTATTGATATCGAAGTAAATGCCACAGATTCAGGTAGTGGTATAGATAAGGTAATAGTTAGAGTTTGGAATAATTCTCATGGAAATTTAGTTAACAAAACTTTCATAGAATCATCAGGGCTATATACTCTCTCTGATAGATTTTTAGAATTATCAGATGGAAATTATACCATAAATGCAACAGTCAATGATACAGAAGGAAATCATATTTGTTCTGATTCTTTATGGTTTTTAATTGATAGTTCTTCACCTCCACATATATATGATATTTTAGTAGAGGTAGATAGCACAGAACAATATGAAATTGAATTAACTCATAAAAATGAAACTAATATCTCTTGGATTGTTTCAGAAGATGATTGGGGATATGACCTATCTAGTTTGGTTATAAATTTAACAAACGGAACTTATTCTAAGGTCATTGCACAGGGTTGTTCATCTAATTATATAATATGGACAGCAAAAAATATATCTTTAGGAATTTATACCATAAATATCACTTTAGAAGATTATGGTGGAAATTTAGGGTATAATGATACCATATCTATTTCAATTAATGATACCATAGCCCCATATTTTGATAAATCAAGAATTGATAGAACATTATTATATAAACACATTCAAAATCATCAAAATGCAACTATCTATGCTACAGTCTCAGATGGATTTGGTTTAGGTATAGGTAAAGTTTTGGCTATGTTTGAAAGTGAATCTTATGATTTCAATCTTACTCTCACAAAAAGTGCTTCAGGAGATAATTATGATACCTACAGAGCTACTATCAATATGACAGATGAATTGGCAGGCACAAATATTTGGGATATATCTATTTTTGTCAATGATACTTTAGGTAATTCTAAGGTATATGATAAAAATTGTCCAACTTTGTATGTGGATAATATTGGCCCAGAAATAACTATTGTAACTCCTGAGAATGAATCAAGCTATGAAATTGGATTTGATATAATCTCAATTGATTGGACAGCTTATGATAATTTTAATGTAGAAAGCGATGATTTTTCTAATTTAGATGAAGATAGTTTTTCATTGCAAATTCTAAATTCATCAGGACAAATTGTTAACTCTTCTAGTTTATATAAAGATGGAGAATTGTTTAATTATACATTTGATACATCTTTTTATCCAGAAGGAAATTATACAATTAATATATTTGGATATGATGATGTTTCTAATTTTGGATCAAATAGTAGTATTATATTCACTTTAGAAGATACCAAAACACCTTATATTGGTGATGTTGAACTCGATAAAAAATATGTAAATGAAGATGCAAATCTCAATATTACAGTTTATATCTCAGATTATAGTGGTGTAGGTATAGATTCTGTAGTAGCTTGTATCTTAAATTCATCAGATATTGTTAGAAATATCACTTTAGATTTAATTTCAGGAGATAAATTTTCAGGATTTTATTCAAAGATAGTTTATGCAAAAGGTAATTTTACTTTTGTGCATCAAAAAGATATACTTCATAATATTACAATTTTTGTAAATGATAGTGTTTCCAACGTAAATGAAACTTCTAATTTAGCCTATTTCTGGGCAGATAAAACTTATCCTACAGTTGGAACTATATCTTTACCTACCGAGGATTATGAGATGGCAAGTGATGATGAGGATCTCATATCATGGTCTGTGGGTGGAAATTATGATCAGCAAGCTTATTGTGAAGTAATAATTTATAAAGGAGATACTGGCACCGAGGTATATTCTACCAAAGTAGATAGACCTTCAGAAGGACAAGATTATACTCTTAATTTGCGAGGTATAACTAATTATTCATGGTTTTTAGGAGAACATAGAGTAGAAATAATTGCCTATGATTTGGCAGGAAACATTGATAGTCGAAAATCTGATATTTCTAATAATTTAACATTAGTTGATACTACCCCACCTATAATTGGATCAATTGAAGTATCAGAAAATGAAATTTATCATGGACTTGATTTATATGTAAATGCATCTGTAGATGATTTGGATGGAGCACCAATTTCTCAGGTATTTGCAAGAATATACCAAAATGATATTAATGTAGTTAATTCTTCAAGCTTTTCATACACAGATGGAAAATATGTAGGCGTAATTAATACTTCTAAATTAAATTTAGAAGAATATAACATAACTATATTTGTAAATGATACTGAAGATAATATAAATACTACAAAGGAGATATATTACACCATAAGCATCCTTGAAGACTCCTCTGCCCCTGTATTTGATCTTATATCTATTTTACCTTCTTCAGGGTGTATTGGTGTTTCTGATACATTGGATATTGAAGTTGATATATCGGATGCAGAATCTGGTATAGATACATCTAATGCCTGGTTAAAACTATATAATGGAAGCCATTATCCATATCATTATATCCTTACATATATAGATGGTGGTTCATTCTATAATGATTCAATTGATGGAAGTAAGATAGATCCAGGTATATATAATATATCTATCGATTGTTATAATTTAGTTGGCGATCGTAATTTTACAATTACGAGCTATCAAATAAAAGTAGACTACCTTGCTCCAAATATTTCATATTACTATATTGAGGATGAATATATTAATTCAGATGAGATTAATATTACTTTAGAGTTAAAAGATGATATATCTGGAGTAGATGAAGTATATATTAAACTTCAAAACTCTTCAGGCCAAAATATATCAAGCTATAAATTAGATCACTTAGCTGGTGATATTTATTCTTTAATTTTAGATCATTCTCAATTTTTAGAAGGAGAGTATATCTTACATGTAAATGCCACTGATTTATCAGGTAATTTAGGATTAAATGAAAGCATTCGAAATTTCACTATAGACCACACAGCACCCAAGATTCATCAACTTTATACTAATTCTACCTATAATAATGCAATAAGACCAGAAGGTAGTCTAAATATTACCATAAATGTGTCAGATGAATCTTTGATATCTGCAGTTTATCTAAATATTACCATCTTAAATCAACAATATTTA
>CAYQAE010000014.1:0-18624 GCA_964415445.1 uncultured archaeon
ATAATTTGATGTTTTGTATCTATCACTTTCAGAATTTTCTGTATTGGAACTGCTTGCTAAAATACTACTAAAACTAAACAAAAATATTAATAATATGCAATAGCCTTTAGCTAAATTCATCAATTTTAACCTCCATTGTGCTCCTCCTATATTTTTGATTAGTTCCATATTATCCTATCTCTATATAAACTTTTGCAAACTTTACTTTCATTTGACTTATTTTTTATTTAGGGGATTATTTATTGATTATATTTTTTTTAGATTTTTTTTATTGATTTATAAAATTATTAGGATGTTTTAACAATCTAAAAATTTATAAAAATGTTATTTATAGTGGTTATTAATTTATTACTTAATCTTTTCGTTTTTTAAAAAATTTGAACTTCTTTAAAATGTGGTTGATAGAATATGAATCTAATCTTAAATGATAATTAAATTTTCAAATAAAAATTATTTTAAAGAGAGAAGATCTAATTTTTTGTATTATTACATTTTTGTAAGATCAAATATGTTAGATTTTCTAACATATTTCGGTGGAGATGTTTGGTATGTCAACTGAAAATGAGTTACTCAATAGGGGTGTCTTTAAGACTTCCATAAAATCGAGAGATGTTGATGGGAGCTTAGTTCATACAGATATAAATAAACTTTCTCAGGATTGTATTGATTGCGGGGCTTCCATTTGGGTGGCAAGCGAGATTGCTTCTGAGCTAGCTGAATATGTTCATGAAGGTATGAGCATTGAAACAATTAAAAGATATATTTTAGAATTATTAGAGGAGAGAGATCCTAAAGCTGCAGAAAGATATAAAACATATTTAAACCTTAAAGTCCGCACATCTAAGCTAACAATAGAACCGTTTGATAAGAAAAAAATAATGGAGTCAATTATGGAAGAGACAGGGTTGTCTCAAGATGTAGCGGATCAAGTAGCAACGGCTGTAGGCAGCGATCTGCGTAGAATCTCTCCAAAGTTTGTTTCTGCTCCCTTAATCCGAGAACTAATTAACATGAAATTTGTAGAAATGGGCTTGCACAATGCTAGAAAATCTTATACTCGGGTTGGGTTACCTGTCTATGAAGTAACTAAATTTTTAGAGCAACATGATAAAGAAAATGCAAATCTATTGTTTAATCCAGAAACAGTGCATAAAAGATTTGGTGATTCAGTATCAAAAGAGTATGCATTGGTTCATGTGCTGCCTACAGAATATGCAGATGCACATATGCAAGGGATAATTCATATTCATGATCTAGATTATTTTGTGACTAGAAGTTTTTGCCAAAGCCATGATATGCGTTTCTTTTTCAAAAACGGGCTAAAAGTTGATGGTACAGGTAGACATACTTCTATTGCTGCACCTGCAAAGCATGCAGAAGTTGCAATATTACATGCAGCTAAAGTTTTGGCTGCAGCTCAAACGAATTGGGCTGGTGGTCAAGGATTGTCGTTTTTTACGGTATTTTTAGCACCTTATTTAGAGGGATTATCTTATAAAAGAATTAAGCAGCTTATGCAAATGTTTATCTATGAGATGAGCCAAACTTATGTTGCAAGGGGTGGCCAAACTGTCTTTTCATCTGTTGAGTTAGAATTAGGTGTACCTAAACATTTACAAGATCTACCTGCAATTTATGCAGGCAAGAAAAAGGGTGTATATGGAGATTATGAGGACACAGTAAGGTCTGCATATAATGCTTATCTTGATGTAATGTTGGAGGGAGATTCTGTTGGTAAACCATTTGAATTTCCAAAGCCAGAGATAGTAATTAGAAAATATTGGATCGACAAATATGAGGATGAGTATAGAAAAGCAGCAGAACTTTCTGCTAAATTTGGAAGTAGTTATTTTCTAAATTTAATGCAACCTTATATGGGTGATACTGTTTGTAGTCAATGTTGTCGTGTTCTTCTAACTCCAAATGAGAAAGAAGAAGAAGACCTAAGACAAGGAACAATGAGAATGGGTTCTTTACATGTAAATACTGTTAATTTACCTAGAATTGCTTATGATGCAGAAGGCGATGATGATAGATTATATGAATTATTAAGAGAGAGGATGGAGTTAACTGTTCCAATATTTCAACTAAAAAGAGATATTATGAAAAAACGAATTAAAAATAATGCAGTACCTTTTGCAGCACAAGAAGTTCGAGAAGGTGAGACTTATCTTAATGTAGATAATCAATCGCTTCCAATTGGTTTTATTGGTTTAAATGAAATGCTAAAAGCGCACACCGGATATGAGATGCATGAAACTACTGATGCATGGAGATTTGGACTTAATGTTTTAAATGAGATGTCTAAAATAAAAGATGAGTTAATCGATAGAACCGGATTGAGATTTGGCTTGCTTCAGACTCCTGCAGAATCTGCAGCATATCGTCTTGCAAGATTGGATTTGGCTAAATATAACAGCCGAGCTGTGGTGCAAGGCGAGATAAATACAGATTCAGTATATTATACTAATTCATCACATGCAAATGTTGCTGCAGATATACCTCTGTGGAAGAGGATTAAATTAGAATCAGCTTTTCATCCACTTACTGCAGGTGGTGCGATTTTGCATGTTTGGATGGGTGAGAGTAATCCTAATGCTGACGCACTGCATTTTATGAATTACAAAATTGCAAAAAATACATTAGCTTCATACTGGGCTTTTACCAAAGATATAACTATGTGTAATCGATGTAATGGGGTATATGGTGGAGTTATAACCACGTGTCCTAATTGTAATGCAACAAATGAGGATATTGAATATTATTCCCGCATTACTGGTTATTATCAAAAAATATCTGGTTGGAATGCAGGTAAATTGAAAGAGTGGCAAAATAGAAATAAATACAGTTTGTGATAAAAATGTCTATATTGAGAGTGTTTACTACTACCAATTGTCCTAGATGTCCCCTAGCAAAAAAGATAGCAAAAAAAGTAGCAGATGATATGAATTTAGATTTAGAAGTGATAAATTTAGATGAAGATCCTGTAAAAGGTCTCCAATATCAAGTAATCGCAGCTCCATCTATTGCAATTGATGATGAGACTATCATCTTTGGAGAAGTGCCTACAGAAGAGCAATTAAATCAAGAAATTTCAAAATATATCTAATTTAATTTTTTTCAAAATAAAAATAATAAAATAAAAAAATTAAGTATTAAGTGGTATTTTAACGATAAAAGTTGCTCCTTTACTTTTTCCTGGAGAATGAGCATCGATGGATCCTCCATGTAATTCTACAATTTGTTTGCTTCGATATAACCCAAGTCCAAAACCACCTTTTATAGTGGTTCCTTCTATTGTCCCGTATTTTTTGAATAATTCTTCTTTATCATCTTTGCTGAATCCAATACCAGTATCTTTGACAATAAAAACAAAATTATTTCCCTCTTTTTTTGTTTTGATGGTAATTGTTCCTTTTTTATCTGTATATTTAATTGCATTTATGATTAGATCTGTAAAAAGTTGATGTATTTTCTTTTTGTCTGCTAATAAATAGATATTCTCTTCTAAATATGTTTCGATGGTATGTTTATAATTCCATATGTAATAATATAACTCAAATAGAACTTTGTCAATAATTTGTGAGGGTTTAATTAATTCTTTTGTTGATACAACTTTCATTGATTCAAGCTTTTCAGTTTCTAATAATTCATCTATTAATTTTTTTTCTCGATTTATCCCCTCTAAAATATTTTCTAAATATTTTATTTGTTCAGCTCGTAAATTAAAAGGCTCTTTCTCTAGCAGAAATTGTACATATCCTCTTTGTGCGATTAGAGGCGTTCTTAATTCATGAGATATATTAGAAATTATTGTGCTCCTGATTTTGCTAATTGATTTTAATCGATTTAGTTCATTTTCAATAATTTTCTGTGCTTTTTTGCGTTCAGTAATATCTCTTGCTACTACTACTTCTCCATGAATTTTTTTATTATATCTGACAACAGAAGCATTTATTTCGGCATGTATAATCTCATTGTTTTTTGTATTGATTTTTAAGTTATATGGTTTTATTTCTTTACCATTTATTCTTTTTTGAAAATTTTCTATTGCTTTTTTCTTATCTTCTCCAATTAAAAAAGGCACTGGCTCAAATAAAGATTTTCCTATTATTTCATCTTTTTTATATCCTGTTTTTTCAACGAAAGCATCATTAGTTTCCTCAAAAATTCCATCTTTATTTATAACAAAAATAGGATCTGGACCCGATTTTAAAATAGTTTTGCATTTTACGTTACTAATATTTAATTCTTTTTCTTTAGTGATATCTTTTGCAATAATGGTTATATATGTTTTTTTTGTCAATTCAATAAGGGACGCTCTAATTTCTAAATATATTTTTTTATTATCTTTATTTTTTATCTGAATTTCTATCTCTTTCCTCTCACCATTTATAATTTCTTGGAATATCTCTGTTGCATTTTTTATCCCTAAATTGTCGTATTTTTTTCCAATTAGTTCCTTTTTTTTGCCTCCGAAAATTTCCACTGTTTTTTTGTTTGCATAGATTATTTCTCCTTTTGGATCGATTATTGTCAATGAATCACCCGAATTTTCAGAAAATTCTATTAAAATTTTATTTTTTAAAATATCATTTTCTTGGTTTTTTCCCATTGTAAATTTTCACCTTTATTTTAATTATTTATTTAGTAAATAACATCTTCTAAGGTGAAAAATCGAGCACTAAATTAGTGCAAAACTTGAAATTAGACAAAATAAGACGATTCTATCATCTAAATTTTCAAAAAGTTGAATAAGCAAAAAAAAATTTTCCTACTTTATTAAGTTTTCTGTTACTTTTTTCTTTATTTTATTTGAAAAATCTAGGACATCTTTATTTTCTTCTAAAGATTCTCTAAGGATTTCTACACGTTGAGTCATAAAATACATACAGGCTATAACTAATGAACTACCAATAAATTCATAATTTTCATTGTCTATCTCATTAATAAGTTCCTTTAGTAACAATCCATGATTTTTGCAAATTTCATCTAAGTTTTCTAAAATAGGATTTATATCAAAATATCTAGAGCATATTGAGGTTATTTTTTCATATTCTTTTTTTCTTTCTTTTTTATATCTTTGAGATATTTTTTTGTAAGGTTCTACATCAATTGGTGTATGTTCAATTTTTTTACTATATTCTCCAAAGACAGGAGGTTTTTTAGGTATCTTTGGTAGATTTTCATTAAGTCTATATTTTGCAATCATATGGGAAATTCCGCCAATTAGTTGATTGAACATATCTTCTATTGTCTTAACTCCTACATCGCTATAGCTTTGAGCACTTCGGTCAATCTTAGGGGTGACTTTTGCACTACAACAATTTGCTTTATGTTCTACTAAACTTAAAACTACAATAGATGTATCTATTGCCCAATTCCTATAATTTATAATTGAGCTATCAATATTGTCAGTTATTTTCATAAAATACTCTTCTGTTATATCTGTATTATTTTGTAAATATTCTAATATCATCTTCTGATCTTTTAGGTGAAATAATTTCTTTGCAAGTTCATTTGTCAGTAAATAGTATCCTGATATGAATCCAGGGACTTCATAATCTAGATAAGATGTAAAGTAGACTAAAAATGAATTTGTAACTAGGCCTGAAAAAACCGAGCGCGGCATATTTACAAAACAAATATCTGAATTAAATTTTTTCATTGCTTCGATCATTTTGGGAAATTTACCATCAGGGATAGTTTCATCTCCATCCATAAAACCAATATAGTCACAATTATCTAAATATGCACAAACTGCACCATTGCACATTGAATGTCCTTTTGAAGAATATTCGCTATATTTTGGATTAGTAGGTTCTAATAAAATTCTAATAGATATGTTTTCTTTTTCTCTTAATTTTATAATTTCTTGATATGCGCTTTTTTGTTTTGGATCAAAAATGGTTACATAAAAATTTATATCTATATCCTCACCTTTAAATTCATTATATACTTTTGAGATACTTTCTGATAAATCTTTAGGAGAACAATCTTGGTTGATGTATGCAGAATAGCATATTCCTAATTTTGATAGTTTCATACTTTTAACTTATTTAATATGAAATTTAAAGTTTTATAATTAAATTATTTTTTCCAACCCTCTGGTGCAAAAATTATCAGTACTGTAAATAATTCTAGCCTACCAAGCCACATACACAAAATTAATACAAATTTTCCAAAGGAACTTATAAAAGCATAATTATGAGCTGGCCCAACTGCAGCTAGCCCTGGTCCAACATTACCTAAAGTTGCAGCAACTGATCCCATTGATGTCATTATATCATTACCTAGGGCTGTCAAAATTAGTGTAGACATTGTGAAAATAAGAATATATACAAAGAAAAAAGCTGAAATTGCTCTTAATACATTTTCTGGTATTACATTTTTTCCAATCTTTATATGTTTTACTGCATTTGGATGAATTAGAAGATAAATTTCACGTCTTACTAATTTTAAAAGAAGTAATATTCTCATCTGCTTCATTGCACCTCCTGTAGATCCTGAGCATGCACCAATAAACATCAGTCCAAATAAAATAAATTTAGAAAAAGGTGGCCACATATCATAATCTACTGTGGTATATCCAGTGGTAGTTATAATCGATACAACTTGAAATAGTGAATATCGCATTGCTTCTTTGATTCCATATGAGAGTTCATAAACTAAATTTGCACTAACTAGACAAAAAGCAAATGTGATTATCATAAGATAAAATTTGAATTCTGGATCATTTAGAAGTGGTTTTGAATTTCCATGCAAAAGATGATAGTGTAGAACAAAACTAATTCCTGCTACAAACATAAAAAAGATAATAATCCCTTCAATGAATATACTATCATATGCTGCAATGCTTGCAGCTTTTGGTGAAAACCCACCTGTAGGCATAGTAGTAAATGTATGATATACTGCATCATATAAAGACATACCTGCTGCAAAAAGTAGAGTGCATTCAAAAAATGAAAATATTGTATATATTATCCAAAGAACTTTGGCAGTCTCTTGCAGACGGGGTCTAAATTTTTCTTTTGTAACTCCTGGAACTTCTGCCTTAAATAAAAATAAATTGCCTGTCATTAATTTGCTCAAAACAGCAAGTGATAGCACAATTATACCCATACCACCCAACCATTGAGTTAGTCCACGCCACAGATGTATTGATTTGGGCACAGATTCTAATATAACTACGCCATCTGAGTCATATTGGAGATCTGAATTATTAGGATCAAAATTACTATTGTCTATTGACATTACAGTTGCTCCAGTTGTGGTAAATCCTGACATTGATTCAAAAACTGCATCAATTTCATTAGAAAAGACTCCTGAGATTATATACGGTAGGGCGCCCAAAACTACTATAAATAACCAACCAAAAGCAACAATTGCAAAACCTTCTCTGTCTTTTATTGTTTTAGCATCAAATGGTATTTTTGAAAGTCCAAAACCTGTCAAAAATGAAATTAAAGCTGTAGATAAAAAGTTAACAATTTGTGAGTGTTCTGAATAATAAATTGCAGGAATTATTGGAATAAGTAGGAAAAAAGAGAAGAATATTATAATATAGCCAATGTTCGATAAAATACATTTTATTTTCAATTTTTCACCTAAGAAGTTGATTTATTTTTTTTGCACTACCGGTGGAAGATAAAACAGCTATCTTGTCTCCTTTTTTTATTTTATTTTCTCCTCGAGGGACTATTGATTTGCCTTCTCTAAATATAAGTCCAATTAATGTATCTTTTGGAAATTTAATATCCTTTAACTTCTTATTAATTACAGAAGATTTTTCAGTAACATCTATCTCTAGTGCTTGAAATTCACCTTCACCTAACATATAAACAGCAGAAGCTTGCACATGTTTTATATAATTTAGAATTTCACCTACAGCGGATAATCTTGCGCTAATTGCTACGTCTACTCCAATTGATTCAAAAATTTGTTTAAGTGCAGGTTTCTGAACTAGGGATATGGTTTTTATATCTGTTAATTTTTTAGCCAAAAGCGATACCAAGAGATTTGTCTCATCATTTGAAGTCAATGTTACGATCGTTGATGCATTGTCTATATTTTCTAAAAGCAGTGTAGACTCCAATGCAGCGTCAGCGTTTATAACTACTGTTTTGTTAAGTTTGGATGCAGCTAAATTGCAAGAATTTTTGTCTTTGTCAAATAATACTACATTGAATTTTTCATCCTCTAGCATTGTGGCAATCTTTAGTGCTATTCGACTTGCACCTACAATAAATACCTTTCTTTCTTTATTAAGTCCAATCAATTCTTTTGAGAATATTCTTTGAACATCATCAAAAACAGAAGGGTCATAAAATACAATTACACGGTCTTTTGGTTTTATTTTAATGTTCCCTGATGGTATTATCATTTTTCCTTCTCTATTTATTGCAGCAATTATTGATTTTGGTGGCATTATTTTTTCTTTTAGTGTTTTATTAACTGCTTCTGAATCTTTAGATACATTTAATTCAATCATCTCAATGTTTCCTCGAACAAAACTGTCTATATCTAAGGCTGTGGGTATATGGATTAGTTTCAATATCTCTTTTGCTGCAACCTTATTAGTATTAATAATGTAATCTATTCCAAAATCGCTTACTATATCGCTATCACTCTCTATCATTTCACTATAATCTAAATTTCCAAATCTAGCAATTGTTTTAACATTGGATATCTTTTTGGCTAACATGCAACTTATTATGTTTGCTTCATCAACTCCTGTGACTGAGATAAAATAATCTTTATCTTTTAGATTGCATTTTTTGAGGTTTAATAAAATTGCAGCATTACCTTCAATAAGAAGTGCATCTAAATCTTTTTCTAATTTAGCAATTATTTGTGGATTTTTCTCAATAATCGTTACATCGATATTTTCTTTGATTAATGTTTTGGCAAGATTGCGTCCTAATAGTCCTGCTCCGGCAATAACAACATTCATTTTTATCTAACTTGTTTTCTATTAATTATATTTATTTTATTCTCACTTTAGATTTTTTAAGTTTAGATAAATTCAGATAATTTATTTAAATTAAATATGTTTAATATCATTTATGTATATTGTAATTGTTGGTGCTGGAAGGGTAGGCAGTTTACTTTCTGAGGAATTAATTACTCATGGACACGAAGTAACTTTAATTGAGCTAGATCAAGAGAGATCCAAACTTGTAGCAGACAAATATGATGTAACCATAGTTAATGGATCTGGAGTAGATCCGTCTATTTTGGATGAAATTAATTTATCAAAATGTGATATGTTTATTGCAACTACTGGCAAAGATGAAGTAAATATATTATCTTGTCTACTTGCAAAATCTAAATGTAATTTACCTACAATATCTCGAGCATCTAATGTAGATGATATTAGACTTTTTAAAGAATTAGGTATAAATCATGTAGTATGCCCAGAAAAAGAAGTTGCCCAGCGTATTATGGGTTTAGTTGAGGTACCTGATGCGCTAGATTTGAATGTGGTCTCAGAGGGCATGGCTCATATCTTCGCTGTAGATGTGGAAGCTAATTCTCCTTTTGCAAATAAAAAAGTTTATGATCTTCCAAAACCTGCAGAATATTTAATAGTATCAATAAAGAGAGAAAAAGATTTTATTATTCCTGTAGGAGATACATTAATTAAAGAAGGAGACAAAATTTATGTTTTTGCAAAAAATGAAGATATTAAAAAAATGGAGAAAATGCTTTTTGAATAATTTTTAGGTAAAAATGAAAATAAATAGTATAGGTTATTCTCTTGGTTTAATTTCACAATCTATAAGTGTACCTTTTTTTTTACAAGTTTTTGTCAGTTTAATTTTTTCTGATTATAAATTTGTACCTATATTTCTAGCTTTGGGTTTAGCTTTGTTGGGATTAGGTCGTCTTTTAGTTCATTTTGGGATTGAAAGTCCATTTACTCTATCAGATGCTATGAAGACATCGACATTGGCTTGGCTTTTAATTTCATTATTTGGAGCAATTCCACTTTTGTATGATTTGAGTTTTATAGACGCTTATTTTGAAGCAGCATCAGCTTGGACAGGAACAGGACTTACTATGTTTTTATATCCTGAAAATTTACCTAAAACCTTGCTTTTTTGGAGGGCATTGATGCAATGGATAGGTGGCATGGGCGTATTATTATTAGCTATTGGAATTTTAATTAGACCTGGAGTTGCTGCATCTAAATTATATCGTGCAGAAGCCCGAACTGAGAAATTAAAACCTTCACTTATTACAACTGCAAAGATGGTCTGGAAAATCTATGTTATATTTACTATCATTGGAATCTTTTCTCTTTATTTAGTTGGTATGTCACTTTTTGATTCAATTACTCATTGTATGACTGGTCTAGGTACAGGCGGGATGTCTACACATTCTGAAAGTATTGGTTATTTTGATAGTGCACAAATTGAGATGGTACTTTTGTTTTTGATGTTTTTAGGTGCTACAAATTTTACTGTAATATATAAGGCACTTTCTAAAAAATCATTTAGAACATTTATAGAAGATAAACAAGTTCAAGCCATGTTTTTTTTGATTGTAATTTCAGTTTTTATTCTCCATTATAGTTGTAGTCATGAAGGTGTGAGAGATTCTGTTTTTCAGGTTACATCTGCTGTCACTTGCACAGGTTTTAATACTGTAGATATTGGATCTTTGCCTGATTTTACTAAATTTTTACTTATACCTCTGATGATTGTAGGTGGAGGTGCAGGGTCAACTGCAGGTGGTATTAAGATTATTAGATTAATTTTAGTAATTAAAATTGCCCATTATTATATTAAAAAAGCTAGTTTACCTCAATCTGCAGTTATTTCAATCAAAATTTCTCATAAAGCTATTGCAAAAGAAGAAGCGGATGAAGCTGCTTCATATTTTTTAACTTATATTTTAATATTTATTTTAGGTTCTCTATTTATAACAAATTTAGGTAATTCAGCTATTGATTCTACGTTTGAATTTTCATCTGCTATGGGTAATGTTGGTTTATCTACTGGTATTACTTCACCTGATTTACATCCTACAGGAAAGATAGTTTTAATTTTTGGAATGTTTTTAGGTCGACTTGAAATTATACCTATTGTAGTGCTAATGCGTTCTATAATTAAAGGAAAATCTGCTATAAAATAGCATAAAATTAATAAAAAAATCTTTTTAGTGAATATTAATATGGAATTTATTAGTATTTTGGTTATTGCAATCGCATTAGCTATGGATGCATTTGCAATATCTATCTCTAGCGGTATTACTATCGATAAAGTAAAATTAAAACATGCAATCAAAATTTCCTCTTTTTTTGGATTATTTCAAGGGGTGATGCCAATTATTGGTTGGTTAGGAGGACTTAATTTAAGAGATATAATTTCAGAAATTGATCATTGGATTGCTTTTGGACTTTTGAGTATAATAGGATGTAAGATGATTTATGAATCTATTGGTGATAATAAAGAGAATGAAATAAATCCTCTTAATATCCAGGTTTTGTTAATTTTATCTATTGCAACAAGTATTGATGCATTAGCAGTAGGTTTGAGTTTTGCAATTTTAGATGTAGATATAATTTTTCCTTCTATTGTCATCGGTATTGTAACTTTTTTGGTATCATTTTTTGGTGTTTATTTGGGTGAAAAATTTGGTCACCTCTTTGAAAAAAAAGCTAAACTTGCAGGAGGTATCATTCTAATTTTTATTGGAATTAGAATTTTAATTGAACATCTTTTTTAATAAATGAAATTTTAAGAGGTTATCCAAATTTTATCATAAGTTGAACTTAATATAGATCAATAAGAACTTCTTGACTTATATTTTAAATATTGAAGTAATAAAAAAAGAAAAATTATTTTAGAGCTTTTATTTTTAAGACGGCGTCTTTTGTATCAATTCCTAAAAGCCTTAATGATTTATCTAGTCCATCAGCTACTTTATCTAAATCTTCTTTAGAAATTGTATCTGTTGTTAAATTTAATCTTTTGCATTGAACTGCTAATGCAGAGCGAGCTACTATTACGCTCGCTACATCTCCTAATATTTTCTGTATTTTTTCTGCTAGTTCATTTACCATAATCTCACTCTTTAGGTGTTAATAATTTTATAGACTTTATCATTTCATTTATTGCTTCTGAAAGTTCTGCTATCTCATCATTACCTTTCACTAATACTTCTGCATCAAGATTTCCATCTCTTACTTTTATTGCTGCATCTGTTAAATCTTTAACTGGTTTTGTGATATTATTTACAAAGACAAAACCCAATACACTAATTCCACCTACAGCTGCTAATATGAGTATTATGGAGTATATTAACATAGAATTTTTTGTATCGTTTATTTCATCTTCTGTTTTTTGGGCTTCTGCAATAACTTCTTTTTCTGGAACTACGACTGCTAAACTCCATCCTGTAGTTTCTACTGGCGCATAAGCAATATATTTTTTTCCTGTAGAATTTGTTGGTCCAATGTCAAATCCCTCTGTTTCTTCCACATTTATTATTTCAACACCGGTGTCTCCTGAAGCCATATTGTTTAAAACATTTGCAAAAGATGTACTGTTTGTATCGTTTAAATTATATCCTTCTACCTCGGTTTCCCATGCTGGATCTGTCGTTAATCCTGGTGCTGCAACCATTTTTTTGTTACTGTCTACTAAAAATCCATATCCTGTTTCTTCTACTTGTATTTGAAGAACATTGTCAATCAAAGATCCGATTAATACATCTAATCCAATTACACCTACAAAGTGGCCACTTGAATTAAAAAAAGGGGCAGCAACCGTTACCATCAAACCTTTGCCAGTAGCATCAACATAAATTTCTGTCCAAGCTGTTTCATTTGATGGATTATTAGTTGGTTTTGCAGCAACATACCATGGTCTTCCTGTCATGTCAAAATCTCCTGGGATGTAGTGTGTAATGTTGATATATGGAAAATATCTATTTACATTTGTTTCTGTGCCTATATAACCTGCTACAATTGCATCATCATTATTAACAATTGGTAAAAAAACATGTCTGAGTTGTGCTGTTATGTTCAAAGTTTTGTTTACTTCTGATGTTAAACTTGATGTGTTAGGTACAAAGATATCGCCAATATTTTTGTCTTCTAAAATACCATACATGTTGTTTTCATTAAGTTCTAGGTATTCTTGTCCTCCAGTATCTCCTTCAATTAAGCTATCGTTTTGATAAAGTGCATTTATATAATCCCTTAAAATAAGACATTGTTTTTCAATTCCTTCTAAAAATTTATCGCCCTCATTCGCTCGATCTTGGACTAATTGCTGAAGATTTATTTCAGCTTCGTCTTTCAAGGCTTTTTTACTATTTTCGACAGCATCATCGCCAGTTGTATCTATTGAATAGATTCCTAAAATACCTACGAGGCTAAGAGGTATCAAAGAAACGGCTAAAATCAAAATCAAGAATCTAGGTGTAATACCCATCCCTTTTTTCCCTACCATTTTTATCACATTTTTTTCTAATTAGAATATGAATTTATAAGAAGTTTTTTGTTGTATTCATCTTTGTAAATATATTGAAAATGATTTGCTATATTACAAAGGGTTTTTTTTAATTGATTTATTCATAATTTTAGATTTAATTAAAATATTTGAAAAAGTCAAAAATTGACAAATTCAATTTAATTTTTTTATTCACAAATTTTAATTATTTTTTAGTTCAAATGAAGTGTAAATATTTAAAAACATATTTTGTATTAGTTATATGAGGTTTAAATTAAATGCCTGAGTTGAGAAAAAATTATTTGGGTGATAAATGGATTGTTTTTGCTCCTGAGAGAGCAAAACGTCCAAGTAGTTTTACAAAAACAGATGAATATAAAGTAGTTCATTGTCCCTTTTGTCCTGGAAATGAACACATGTGCCCTCCTGAAATCATGAGATATGAAAAAGATGGAAAATGGATTTTAAGATCGATTTTTAATAAATTTCCTCTTTTTGAAGGCAAGGGTGAATTTTCTAAAAAAGAGAAAGAATCTTTTATTAGTGCTAAAGCAATAGGCCAACATGAAGTTATTATTGAAAGCAGAAAACATAGTAGTTTTAATATTGGACATAGATCTAATGAGGAATTAAGTACTGTTATTAAATCATATGTTGATCGATATAAGGAATTGTCCAAAAGAGAAGAAGTAAAGTATGTGTTTATTTATAAAAATCACAAAGGGGAAGGGGGAGCTTCAGTAACTCATCCTCATTCACAAGTTATTGCTATGCCAATTATACCTCCTAGAGTTAGATCTGAATTAGAAATAAGTAAAAAATATTATGAAAAGAATAATATATCACCTTATGCTGCAATTGCTATACGTGAGAGAAAAAGTAAGAGATTTGTCTATGAAAATGAGACTTTTATGTTATTTACTCCATTTGCATCTTTGAGACCTTATCAGATGTTTATTTTACCAAAAAAGAAAGTTAAATCGTTTTTAGATTTTGATGATAAGCTTATTGATGATTTAAGTGATATTCTAAATAAAGTATTACATACAAACTACCAAATTATGGAAGACCCTCCATTTAATTATTATTTTCATCATTGGCCTTGTGATGGCAATGAATATCCCTATTATAGTTTTCATGTTGAGATATTTCCTAAATTAACTACTAGGGGTGGACTAGAGAAAGGAGCAGGGATGTATGCAAATACTCTGCCTCCTGAGGAAGGAGCAAAAATTCTAAGACATTATATTACAGTAGAATGGGAATAAGTTAATCTAAATATGTTTTATCATTTTTTGGAGAATATACTTTTGAAATTCGTCTATTTTGATCAATTGTAAATACTAAATTAATTTCTGGATCTTGCTCTTTTGGCCAGGTATATCTCTCAAGATAAGTTTGAAAATATCTAACAAATCTTTCAACTTCATATAGACTCATTCCAGCTTTTTTGCCACGTTTTTTTTGTAGTTTTATCTCTTGCTCTTTTCTAAATTCAATTACATTTTCAATTGAGTCTGTAAGAAGTGCTAATTTTAGATCAATAAAGTTGTATGTATCTTGAATTTTTCTAACTTGTCTATTTATGAATTGATCTGCTTTAGATAAGTTTTTCTCATCAATTGCTTTTGCAAAAGTAAATGCGCCCTCCATTATTACAAAATCAGGTTTTTTATCTACATTTAGCCACTGATCTTTAGGAAGTCTATCATCGATTCCTTTATCAAACTGAGGTATTTTTGTGGACTCTTTCCAATTTTTTAAATCTTCAAAAACTCTCTTTACTATGTTATTATCATACATTAATCTAGTTTTGAGATTTGGATCAATTTTTTCTGCTAATTTTTTTCTTTTTTCTTTTGTAGGATATAAATCGTCCATCGAAAAATGGACTACCCTAAATTTTTCAGATTCTAAAAGTATCTTTAAAAATTTGGATAGAGTAGTTTTACCTGATCCATTTACTCCTACTATCCCTAAAAAAGTAGTGTCATTTTTATTTTCATAAATTGATTTTAGCTTTAGGTATATAGGTAGATATTCTAATTTTAAAAGTTCAGACATATCTTTTTCAGATATTTTAATCTCTAATTTATCTAAAATAATTTTAGAGTATTTTTGTTTGTTATTTTCAATTAATTGTTCTGATTGACTCTTTAGTTGGTTGTAATTCAATTTTAATCAGCTAAATGAGTAGAAATTATAAATTTATAATTGATCCTGCATAAACTTTTTGGCCATTAATTGCTTTTTCAATGATTTTTGAAGCTTTCTCACCTGTGCAATGGCAATAGTATACCTCTTTTGTGAAATTTGTTAAATATTTAGCATTTTTTGCAATTTCTGATGTAGATGCATCTTTTAAATGAAGACCCCCTATTATGGTATATATTGGTTTTTGAAAATTAGCTAAAATATGATTGATTATATTATTTAGCCCTTTATGTGAACATCCTGTTATAATAATAAGTCCTTTTTGAGTTTCTATTGTTAAAAATTGTTCATCGTCCATCCAATCATTAGTATATCCTTGTCTAGTCTTGTGATATAATCCTGATTTTTTTTTAACATTAACTTGTCCTGAAAGAAAGGTATTAGGTAGAATTTCTTTTTTTTCTTTATTAAATATTACTTTTTCTTTTAATTTATCCTTAAATTGTAATGGTATACCTATGTATTGTTTTCCCTCACTGTCTCTGTATTTATCTTCAAATATTTTTGGATGTGCATAAATTTTTGCCCTATCTATAAAATAATTTGCTCCCCCAGTATGGTCGTAGTGTCCATGGCTTAAAATTACATGTTCTACTTTTTCTAAATTTATTCCTAACTTTTTTGCATTATCTATAAGAATTTTTTCTTTTGTGCCAGTATCAAATAATATTTTGTGATCTTTGAATTCAATAAATGCACTAAATCCATGATCCTTTTCTAAATTATTATCTAGCTTGTTATCATCATATAAAATAGTTATTTTCATATATTTCACAGTTCTTTGCTGCTTAATTTAGATATTAAGTTTTCTAAATCTTTATTTTTTATTTCTCCCCTAGAGAATAGAATATATTTTTTATTTTCTTCAATATATTTAAATAAGCAAATATCAACTCCCCAATAGTCTTCATGGATAAATTTTCTGCACATTCCTATTTTATAACCGTCCAAATTAATGCAAGATGGGCAATTTATAGAATTGACGGCATCTCCTGTTTTAATGTCTTTGGTATCTCTGTTTGATTCATATTCTTTTTTAGGTTTGATTTTTCTAATCCAGTTTTCAATTAAAGAACGTATTGCTTGGGATCTGTTTGACCATTTGCTGTCTTTTAATGTGTCATCGAATTCTTCTAGGAGATCTTCAGACAAAGGAATATTAATTTTAACTTTGTTCATGTTTTATCCCTCGAATAATTTTTTATATCAGGTGATATTTTTTCAATAGTATCTAATAAGTTATTTGTAATTTCAAAAAAGCTTTCATCGATCACTTTTCTATCTTGCAATTGAGGTATGATTGAAATATTTCCAAGATAATTTAGGTTAAGTTTTTTTGCAAGTGATTTTATGTTTTCTTTATCTCCAAAGATATTCCATTCCTTTTTGCAATTTGGGCATATAAATTCACTCATATTTTCTACAATTCCTAATATTTTGGTGTTCATGATTTTTGCCATATTTATGGCTTTTTTACAATCAGAAATAGATAATTCAGAAGATGTTGTCACAACTATAGTTCCATCTAAGTCGGGTATCATTTGCATAATTGAGAGTGGTTCATCTCCAGTGCCTGGAGGCAAGTCGATAATTAGATAATCTAAAGAGTCCCATTTAATTCCACTTAAAAATTGCATTATTATTCCTGTTTTTTTTGGACCTCTCCAGATTAGAGCTGAATCTTTATCTTCTAATAAAAATGAAATAGACATTATTTTAAGTCCAAAATCAGTTTCAACTAATTGAAGGTTTTTACCATCTGACATTGCTCTTTTTTGATCGATATCTAGTATTTTTGGAATATTTGGACCATGTAAGTCTGTATCTAAAATACCTACCTTAAATCCTTTCTTTATGAGACTTTTTGCAATATCCACGCATACAGTTGATTTTCCTACTCCTCCTTTTCCACTTACTATCATTATTTTGTGCTTTATATCTTTCATAGCATTTTTAATTTTTTGAATATTAAATGGATTTGAAATTAGTATCACCTTTTAATTTAATCCAAAATGGCTATCTACAGTAGGAGATTCAATTTTTTTTAATTTATTCTCTAAATACATATCTATTGCTTCTTTAATTGTTATATCTTGGGGTGCAGAAAAAACCTCTATATCTGATGCAGCTAAAACTTGTATTGCGTTTGGTCCAATATTTCCGGTTATTACTTTATGAATTCCTTCCCTAGACATAGTTTGAGATGTACTTACTCCTGCACCTTGCCCTGCACTCATAGATTCATTTGAGATTATTTTGTGATTTGCAATTTTTGAATTTTCTATATCTACAATTACAAAAGCACTACATCTTCCAAATCTACTATCTAATTTTGAATATAATCCTTTTTGATCCATCGCAGTTACTGCTATTTTTTCTTTATCTGACATTTAATCACCTATATATTTTTTAAGACATTTATACATATTATGAATTAAAAATGTATACACAAATTTTAAAAATTATATGTATTTTAAATAATTAAAAATAGTAAAGAGATTGATATATATGAAAATAGGTATTTCAACAGATTCAGGACACGTGGCAGCACATTTTGGGCGTTGCCCTGAGTTTACAATTGTAGAAATTGATGATAATAAAGTAGTTGACAAAGAAGTGATATCTAATCCAGGACATGCTATGGGTACTATCCCAAAATTTCTCAATGATCATAATGTGGAATGTGTTATTTCAGGAGGCATGGGTCGTCGAGCAATATCTTTTTTTGAAGAATATGGGATAAAAACAATCGTAGGTATTACTGGTCGAGTTGATGAAACAATAGATAAGCTAATCAAAGGTGAACTTAAAGGCGGAGAAAGTTTATGCAAACCACGTTCAGGTCATGGTTATGGGATAGCTCGATCTGATGTAGATCACAAACATCATTGAAGAGTTTATAATGAAAATAGTAATCTCAAGCGGTAAAGGTGGCACAGGAAAAACT
>CAYQAE010000014.1:18634-21020 GCA_964415445.1 uncultured archaeon
GCCACAAATTTAGCTTTATCTCTTTCAAAATATGAAACTGATCTATCCTATCTTGATTGTGATGTAGAAGAGCCAAATGGCCATCTTTTTTTAAATCCAGAAATTAAGAAAAAAGAAGATGTTATAATTTCAACACCAGTGGGTGTATATTCCTCAAAATGTATCAATTGTGGGCAATGTGCTAAAATATGTAGATATAATGCAATAGCAGATGTTAAAAATAGTGTTTTAATTTTTCCTGAGCTCTGTCATAATTGTGGAGCATGTGAGATAATTTGTCCAGAAGATGCTATCGTCAAAAAAGAAAGAAAGATTGGTAAATTAATTCGAGGGAATTATGATAATTTTTCTGTAGTTTATGGAAAATTAAGAGAAGGTGAGAGAAGTGTTACACCTCAATTAATTAGTAGGGTTAAAGAGAATTCAAATGAAAAAATACAAATTATAGATTCTCCTCCTGGAACTGCTTGTCCTGTGGTAGAGACAGTAAAAGATTCAGATCTGACAATTTTAGTAACAGATCCAACTCCTTTTGGTCTTCATGATCTCAAACTTTCAGTATCTATGTGTAGAAAAATCGGTATTGAACCAGTTATTTTAATCAACAGAAGTAGTTTATCATCAGAGGATTTATGGGATTATTGTAGGGATGAAAATTTAGAAATAGTTGGTGAAATTCCTGATGATCGAAAAATTGCAGAAATATATTCAAAAGGAGAATTAGTAGTTGAAAAAATAGAAAAATATAGTAATTTATTTAGAGAGATTGCAAATAAAATAATTGAAGCTGCTAAGAAAAAAAGAAAACTTGGCAAAATAAAGAAAGATTATCTTTTTGATGCTGATAAATTACCACTAAGGGAGCATGAGACAATTGAAAGTATATCTATGGATTCAAAAGAGCTTGTAATTATTAGTGGCAAGGGTGGCACTGGAAAAACTTCTATTGCAGCATCTTTTTGTGCTTTAGCTAAAAATCCTTCTATTGCAGATAGTGATGTAGACGCTTCTGATCTTCATTTAGTTTTAGATCCTAAAATAAAGCAGAGAACAAAATTCATAGGAGGAATAATTGCAAAAATTGATCCAAAAAAATGTGTATCATGTGGAGAATGCCAAAAACAATGTAGGTTTTCTGCGATAAAAAAAGTTAATGAAAAATTTGTTGTAGATCCTCTATCTTGTGAAGGATGTGGAGTTTGTGATATTGTGTGTGAATATGGTGCAGTTAAGCTAGAAGATGCAATTAATGGTCAGTGGTATATTTCTGACACAAAATATGGTCCCCTTATCCATGCACAATTGGGTTTTGCTGAAGAAAATTCTGGTAAATTAGTAACTTTAGTCAGATCAAAAGCAAAAGAGATAGCAAAAAAGAAAAATTTAGATATTATAATTGTTGATGGGTCTCCTGGTATAGGTTGCCCTGTAATTGCTTCAATTAGCGGCACTAATTATGTTTTAATTGTCACAGAACCCTCTGTTTCTGGTTTGCATGATCTAAAAAGAATAATTAAAGTTGTAAAACATTTTAATGTAAGTGGAGGTGTTATAGTAAATAAAGCTGATCTAAATGAATCTATAACTGACAAAATAAAGAATTATGTATTAAAAACTAATTTGGATTATTTTGGTAAAATACCTTATGATAAAAAAGTAACAGAAGCACAGATTAAGAAAATGCCTATAGTTGAATTTTCAGATTCATATGTAAGTAATAAAATCAAAGTTATATGGAAAAACATTCAAAAAAAAATGAGGTGAGAATATGAAAAAAGATGTAGTTGTAATTGGAGGTAGTGCTGCGGGATTTGCATCTGCAATAACTGCTAAAAGACATTATCCAAAAAAAGAGGCATTGATGGTAAGACAAGAAGAGAAAACACCAATACCCTGTGGAATTCCATATATATATGGAACAATTGGCAGTCCAAAAAAGAATCTAATGCCAGATGCAACTTTAGAAAAAAATTCAATAGAGCTTAAAATTGCAAAAGCGGAAGAAATTGATCGAGAAAATAAAGCCGTAATTACACAAGAAGGAAAAAAAATAGAATATGATAAATTAATACTAGCTACTGGATCTAAACCCACTGTTTTAAAAATAGCTGGAATTGAGAAAAAAAATATATTTCCAATTCATAAAGATGTCTCATATCTACAAGATGTATTAGATACCCTAGAAAAATCATCTAATTTAGTGATTGTAGGTGGGGGATTTATTGGAGTTGAATTTGCAGATGAATGTAGGAAAAATAGAAATATCAATGTAACTATTGTTGAGATGCTACCACATTGCTTGATGTTAGCTTATGATGACGATGTATGTGAGTTGACTGATTCAATTTTAGAAGAGAATTCTATTGAAGTGAAAGCACCAGCTAAA
>CAYQAE010000014.1:21030-23894 GCA_964415445.1 uncultured archaeon
TGAAGAATTTTTAGGTAAAGATAAAGTTGAAGGAGTAAAATTATCAAATGGAGAAGAACTAAAAGCCGATATGGTAATATTAGGTATAGGTGCACAAGCAAATACAGATCTAGCTCAGAGGGCAGGATTATCATTAGGTCCAACTAGAGGTGTGCAAGTAAATAAAGCAATGCAGACAGATGATCCTAATATTTTTGCATGTGGAGATTGTGCAGAAAAAGTTTCATTTTATGATGGAAAACCATCTGCTTTAAAATTAGCTTCAATTGCTTGTATGGAATCGCGTATTGCAGGTGCTAATTTATTTGAAAATAGAAGGAAAAACGACGGAGTAATCGGTGTTTGGTCCACTAAAGTGGGAGAGATTGCTTTTGCTGTTGCAGGATTAAATGAAAGATTAGCCAAAGAAAAAAACTATAATATTGTTACAGGTGCAGCAGAGGGACCTAATAGACATCCGGGTGCTATGCCTGGTATGGCTAAGATGAAAGTGAAGTTAATTTTTGACAAAAATACTCGAGTTTTATTAGGTGGACAGTTAAGTGGAGCTTTTAGCTCAGGTGAATTAGTAAATGCAATTAGTGCATGTGTGCAGAAGAAGATGACGATTGATGATATGGCTACATTTCAATTGGGTACTCACCCTGCTTTGACTGCGTCTCCTGTTGCATATCAGTTAGTAAATGCTGCAGAGATGGCTCTAAAATCTATCCATCAATAATTTTAAGATGAATAATATGACAATAGAGCCCTTTGATAAGCATGCTCAAAGATATGATGGATGGTTTGATAAAAATAAGTTTATCTATAAATCAGAATTTTTTGCTTTAGAAAAATTAATTCCTAAAGAAAGGGAAGGAATTGAGATTGGTGTAGGTAGCGGTAGATTTGCACATCCTTTGGGGATAAAAGTTGGGATAGATCCATCAAAGGAGATGGCAAAAATTGCCAAAAAAAGAGGGATTAATGTATTTGAGGGCCATGCTGAAGATATACCAATTAAAGATTCAAAATTTGATTTTGCATTAATGGTAACTACAATTTGTTTTTTGAATGATGTTATTAGGTCATTTAGAGAAGTTTATAGAATATTAAAAAATGATGGATTAATTATAGTTGGTTTAATTGATAGAGAAAGTTATTTAGGAGAATTATATCAAAAAAAGAAGAAAGATAATGTATTTTATAAGCATGCTAAATTTTATTCAGTAGATGAAGTTGTTTTAATTTTAGAAAAAGTAGGATTTAGTTTTTTTAAATTCATCCAAACTTTATTTGGAGACATAAAGGATATTCAAAATCCAAAAAAAGGATATGGAGACGGGTCTTTTGTTGTGATTTCTGCAAAAAAATGATTTTATTTGAATCTATCATCATCTTTTGCTTTAGGAAGTTTGTATATGTTTTTTTCAAGCCATCCTATTTTTACATCTTCTCTTGAGTCAAATTTAGGTACATATGGTTTAATATCTAAAAGAGGGGTTTTATCTACAATATCGACATCTTTTATATGGATAATATTTCCTTCAATTTTTTGAAGACGTACTATTGACATTCCTATTGGATTTGGTCTATTTGGGCCTCTTATTGAAAATATTCCTCTTTTTTTATTGTCCATAAATGGTTTTGCTTGTAGATCTACTTTATTTGCTAGATGAAAGTGAAAAATTAGAATAATATGTGAAAAGCCATCTAAATCTTTTAGTCCGTCTAAATATTTTGGAAATATTTCAATTCTACCATTGATATCTTCTGCTGCTGTGGGTTGTATTGGTGTGCCAGTAGTTTGTTTATGTGGGGAATGAATTATACCAATTGGTTGGTATTTTATTTCATTCATAATTTTGATCTTTGATCAAAAAAGTTATTTTTTCTACTATTTTTTTAATAAAATAAAGAAGAGGATTTAGTCCTTTTTTTGCTCTTTAGATAGTTCTTTTAGTCTTTTTTTAGCATCTTCAAGTTCATCTTCTAAATTTCCGATTACCTCTTCTAAATATTTTTTCTCATCTTTTGGATCAGGTCTATATACAGGTTCAGATATATATGGGTCATATCTTGGGGCTGCTGGTGCATATACTGGATAGTCATATGCAAATCTTCGACCAAATCCTCTTCCGAATCCACGGCCTCTACCAAAACCTCTTCCTCGAGGTATACCTTTTGTAAATCCTGGAGAACTATATCCTGCACAAAAACCCAATCTTCTCCCTGTTAGAGGTCCTCTTCCTTCTGGTCCTGTTCTATCTCCACCTGGCATATTTTTCACCTCCTTTTTATCCTCTTACCATACTTTGCCCACATTTTGGGCATTTTATTTCGGTACATGGTTGACTAAGTTGATGGGGAACTGAAAGTTTACATTGGGGACAAACACAATTTCCTCCAGGCCCTGCACCAGGTCGCATACCTTGATTTCTACCTCGACCATAGTTTTGGCCTCTACCTTTTCGTCCTGTCATAGGCCCTAAATCTTGTGGTCCTGTTCCATCTCCTCTTGGCATTTTAATCACTCTTGATCTTTAACAATATTATAATCTCCACATTCGATACGGATAGCATATCCCTTAAGTAGAGCACGGGCGACTTTGGTTCTTGCTGATTTTAAATCATTCCATAAAGTTCTTCTTGAGACGCCCATTTGTTTAGAAGCTTCATCTTGAGTTAAATTTTGTGCATCAACTAGTCTCAATGCTTCAAGTTCTTCTATTTTGAGTATAACTGTTTTTAAGTTATCATGACCTACTCCATGGGGTCTAAAGTTACGTATAGCTGGTATTTCTGTAATCCACCTTTTTCCTCTCATTCTACCTCGACCGAATCTTGGCATGCGATCACATATATTACACATATGCGTCATAATA
>CAYQAE010000014.1:23904-29462 GCA_964415445.1 uncultured archaeon
TTGAGAAATAAATCTTTTTTAAAATTTAGAAAAAATAATTTTTACCCAATAGTTCGGGGGTTCAAATCGAAAATAAATTAAAATAATAAACAATGCTTTTATTTTTGTAATGAAAATTTTTTTGTTAGAAATTTTCTAAAAGAAAGATTTAAATATTCGTATTGCAAATAAATTACACAAGGTGATAATTGTGTGTGCATATGTTTCAAAAGTTACTTCTAAATATCAAACAACAATTCCAAAAAAAGTACGGAAAAAGCTTAAAATAACACCCGAATCATATATTACATGGGAAATACATGATAAAAAAGTAGAAATTGAAAATAGTAAGCAAATATTAAAATCTATGGCAGGAATGTTTGGAAGTGAAAAAGCAATTTCTCCAAAAGAGTTTAAAAAATTGGCAGCAGAGGAAATTGAAAAAAAGATAAGGAAGTTTGAATAGTGAATGTAATTATTGATGCAAATATACTTTGGTACTATTTACGTAGGTCTGAACCATATTTCGAAAAAGTATCTAAGTTTTTATCTGATGTTGTTGAAAATAAATATTCAGGATTAATTTCACTAACGACTTTAAGAGAAATTATTTACGTTGCAAAAAGAAAAAATATTACCAACAAAATGATTATTAGGTTCTTAAAAAAGCTTGATGAATTGCCCAATATTGATATAATCTCTCCAACAATTGAAGTGATGACTAAAGCTTTACAAATAGAAAAAAACAACGTTGGTTATTCCGATTCTGAATTAACTGCTTTTTGTCTTTTAAATATGGTAGAAGGGATTGTAACAGCTAATGAGAGCGATTTCAAAGAATATAACATAAAAATAATAAACCCAACAAAAATTTGACCCCATTCTTTTCAGTTTTTACGTTTTTTTAAACAAAAAACAATAAAAGATTTCTGATACCTATAATAAAAATAGAGCGTTGCTCTATAAATAAAAGAAGACCATAGAGGCAATAGGTCGGGGGTTCAAATCTCTAAAAAAATCTTTAATTTTAGTTTCAAGATAATGATATTTAGGCTCAAAATGTTTATTTATTTTTATAAAAGAGTAAAATAACAAAATCTAATATATTAAATAGCTAAATAAATGTTTTTTAATTAGTTTGTCTCAATTATAATTAAAAAGAAGGGATTATTATGACTTACATATACGGACCGGTAATGTCTCGTAGGATGGGTTCATCTTTGGGTATTGATATTATACCTAAGCTAACTTGTACTTTTGAATGTGTATATTGCCAGATAGGCAGAAAACATCATCATGTTTTGAATTCTGATGGCTTAGATTTACCTGAGAGTAAAAAAATTATAGAAGAAGTTAGAGGATTTTTAAGTGAAAATAAGGATGTAGATTACCTAACTTTATCTGGAACAGGTGAGCCAACTCTAAATTCTAATTTATCTGATTTAGTAGATAGTCTTCGTGAATTTAGGATTCCAATTGCTCTAATTACTAATTCATCTCTTTTAAAATATGAAAATATCATGGAAGGTGCCATCAAGTGTGATTTAGTTATGCCTTCTTTGGATGCCCCAGATCAAAAGACATTTGAAAAGATAAACTGGCCAAAAAAAGGGATATTGCTATCTGATATAGTTGATAGTTTAGAAGAACTTACAAAAAAAGCTCAAGGTAAAATTTGGCTTGAAATTATGTTTGTAAAAGGCAATATTACCAATACATCAAATGAATCAATTCAAAATTTGATAAAGCATGTTAATAATATATTACCTGATAAGGTTCATCTAAATACCTGTGTTAGACCTCCTAATGAGATAGGGATAGATCCACTAACTCAAGATGAATTAAATGATATAAAAGAAAAATTTGAAAAAAAAGTAGATCCAAAAGTAAAAATTGAAGTAGTTCCAGAATCAATAAAAACAAGATCAATTTCATTGAATGATTCATATATTAAATCAATTAGAAGTATGTTACGTATTAGACCATCGTCACTTCAAGATTTAGCTTATTCTTTTTCTATATCCCTAAATGAAGTTACAAAATTTTTAGGTGTGATCAATAGGCTGGAAAATCTTAAGATGAGAAAAAGAGATAATAAGACCTTCTATTTTATTGAATAAAAATTTAGGTTTTTGATTTTCTAAGTTCATTTAAGGTAAGAATTTAATTTTATAACGATCATAAATAAAAGCATGTCTTGGATATGAAAACTTATGAAAAATTTAGATTTTGAAAAAGTAAATACTTGTGCTAAAACTTTATTGGAAGATATTGCTAGCAGTAAGTCTACAAAATCTCAATTAAAGACTAAATATTCAGAAAAATTTAGTGAGAGAGTAATTGAAGCTTCTCTAAATTTTTTAAAAGATCAAGGCTACATAGGAGGTAAAAAAGTGGATAATCTAGATTATTATTCACGAATTACAGGATATTATCAAAAAGTTTCAGGTTGGAATGCAGGTAAACTTCAAGAGTTTAGAAATAGACATAGATATGCAAGTATATAGGTAATTACATTGATTGAAAATGTAAAAGTTGGTGGAATTTTAAGTCACAGCACTGTAGATTGGTATGGACATGTTGCATCAGTAATTTTTTTTAGTGGATGTCAATTGAGATGTCCGTGGTGTCAAAATCCATCTTTGGTGCGTGGCGAGGGTGAGATAGTCCCTGCAGATTATGTGGTATATAAAGTTTTAGAGAATCGAAAATTAATCGATGGAGTAGTTCTAACTGGAGGGGAACCTACACTCCAATTTAGGCCTCTAATTCAAATTTGTAAGATGCTAAGAGAAAAAAGGCTAGATATTAAATTGGATACCAATGGATCTAATCCAAATCTATTGCGACAATTAGTTGAAGATAACTTAATTCAAGCTGTATCTATTGATTTTAAAGCCCCCCTAGATGATTTTGAGAAATATTGTGAGATTACAGGGACTAAAAAAAGAGAAAATTTTGAAAATTTCAAAGAATCTATTTTATTTTTAGAAAAATCTACAATTGATGTTGAATACAGAACTACTTTAGTTCCTAATTTAAATGATTCAAAAAGTATGTTAGAGAAAATTGCAAGTAGATTAAATTCTATGGCTAGATATGTAATTCAGCAATTTAGTAATGAAAATGATCTACTAGATCCTAAATTCAAAGAATTTAGACCACAGACAGTTGAGAAAATGATGAAATTAGGAAAAGAGGCAAAATCATATCTCAATAAAGTTTATGTTAGAACATTAGAGAATGGAGAAATTTGTATCTAAAAAAAAGAAAAAAAAGGGGGGGTAGTTGTGTGGTGGAGAGTGTGGAGGCCTAATTAGCTTTATTTTTTCATTTTAATTGCGCCAATTGCTCCAACAGCTATTAAAGCTACTATTCCTGCTATTAACACAGTTGGATATCCCTGTTCATCATCTGAAGAAGTATCAATTATTGTCCAACTAGAAAAGTGGCTAGTCTCTGCTACTAGATATCCATTTTCATCGATATTACTCGATACTGTTTCCCATTGTTCTGTTGATTTATTGTAATATCCCCAAGCAAGATCATTTGGGTCTACATCTTCACCTAATTCTTCTTCAATTTCTTCTTCATCTATGTATAATTTTAACTTAGCATTCACATCCACAGTGGAATTTGGTTCAATCTCTAGATATATTCCTATACTTCTGGTATGTCTTTGAGTTTGTCCATGAGGATTTACATCTATACTCATATTTAGAGATAGAGATTCACCAGGTTCTAGGTCTAGCGAAAAGCTTTGATATTTTAATTCATTCGAAGTAGTCAATCTAAGTTGCAAACTATTGCTACTATCTACCTGCAACATTAAATTGTTAAATAGAGCATTTCCGCTTCCATTGAAATTCATTATTTTCCCGTTTGGTACTTCATCACTGTAGTTGGCGTATTCATCAGGTAAATTTTGTGGGTATGCATCTGCTGTAGGTACTAAAACAACTGCCAATAAAATTATACTAGCTGTCAAAAACTTTTTTGAATACATTTTTTTATCACCTATTCATATCATTGAATGAAACGAAAGTTATAAGTTATCTGAGAATTATGAGAAGAGACAATCTCAATTTATATCATGATTTAAAAAATTAATATATATATAATTACTGTATTTAAGTATAGTCAATTTTTATATTTGAGGAGGTAGATCAATGTTAAAATATAATAATAAATCAAAAACTTCAAAATTTAATATAGGTTTATTTTATACTCTTGTTTGTTTTTTATGCTTTTTAAATTATGTTGATGCAGATGATCTTGTTTTAAATATTGTTGTAGATACAAAAGGAGAAGCATTAATTTATGGAAGTTATGATGGATCTAATATAGTCCTTCCTGAAGGTATTACTATTGATAATGGTAGTATATCAGGACAAACTGATTATATTACAAATAAATATGGTCCAGATTGGCAATTGAATATCTCATTTGATATAAAGTTGGATTATTGCATTTTTATTATATCACTACCTTCTGAGGCAACATTAAATGATATAGATCAAGGAGAGATGGATAAAAGTATTGATATAACAGAAGATAATTTCAAAGTTACAACTCAAGGCTGGAATATTACTAATCCCTATACTATTATAACTTATAAATTGGAAGAGTTAGATAAAGAGGATGATTTAAAAGCGGATTTAATGAAATATTTACTTATTTTAATAGTTTCTGTATTATTGATTATCCTAGCTTCTTTTATAATAAAAAAGATACCAAAATTAAAAAGTGGTATAGACATAGATGAAGATGAACATGCTGCAGTAGCTAAAACTCTTAATGAAAGAGAAAATGAAGTTTTAGATGCTTTAATCGATGTAGGGGGCCGATCTACTCAAAAAGAACTTAATTCATACACTGAAATACCGCGTGCATCATTAGCTAGAATTGTAGAACATTTATATGCTAAAAAAGTAATTAAAAAGTGGAAATATGGTAAAACTAATAGATTGGAGGTTCATGAAAGATTAATTAAAAAGTGAGAAAGTTTATCTAAAACCTTCTCAGCTATGATATATTAATCATTTCAAGTAATATATAATTAGGGATAAAAATGAAAAATACAATGATTTTAGGAATTGCAATTTTTTTAAGCATTTCATTAGTTATACCATTTTTATCTTATTCATATCCTTTTGATGGCAATCCTTTTCCAGACATACCTGATGCAAATGTATCACAAGATCAAAAAAATAAAATAAATGATGTAGAGGCGAATATAAAACCAGATGTTATATTTAGATCAACGGGTTTTGCAAATTCTACTGACAATAAGACTTCTAAGACTTCAAATATTTCTTTTTCCTTGATGATTAATTTAGAAGTTCCTTATGATGATGCAGTTGAAGTAATTGCTCAAAAAAGAAGTAAAAATGTTATAAGAGAACGTATAAAAGAGCGAGGTAATGCAACTTATTTGGGCTATTTAAAAATAGATAATATTCTCTATCCTGCAAAACCAACTCATATTGATGAATCAATAAATAAA
Organism: uncultured archaeon; assembly: GCA_964415445.1. Lineage (GTDB taxonomy): Archaea > CAYQAE01 > CAYQAE01 > CAYQAE01 > CAYQAE01 > CAYQAE01. Next base: position 29,390 of record CAYQAE010000014.1, read on the forward strand.
ATAGATGCTTATTTATATAATAATGGAAGTTATTTAGAAAAAATAGGGAATATAAGCATAAATACTTCATCCA
>CAYQAE010000015.1:0-21752 GCA_964415445.1 uncultured archaeon
AAAATATAAACGAATTAAGAACTTGTTCTAAAACTGTTTTTTCCTAGCCTAAAAAGCTTATACTTAAAATGAGCAAATAGAGATCAAATCTCTAGAAAAATTGGTTTTCTAATCTAAGAAAATATTCATTTTCAGTTTTTATAAAAATTTTAAACACGATATTTAAACTTAACTAAAATAAAATAAACTAATTTAATCTTTAAAATTATATATATTCCGTTCTATCCTCAACTTTAGCTTCTTTGAATGCTCTAATCCTTCTTTTGTCACTTTCACACACACCACAATGAATCGGTTTTTTATCTTTGAGTCCTTGAGGGCTATAACAAGAACATGAATATTCAAAAGGCACATCTAATTTTTTTCCAAATTTTACAATCTCTTTTTTTGTTTTATCAAATAGAGGTGCTATAATTTTTACTTCTAAATTAAATACACCATATTTTAATATTTCATTAAATTTGTCGATAAATTCTTTTGTATTATCAGGAAAAGTAGCGCCTTCTTCTAAATTAGCACAATATATAATATCACAATCTTGCTTTATTGCATCAGCATAAGATGCTGCAATTGATAAAAAACATAGGTTTCTTGCTGGAATCCAGACTTGTTCTGCTGTTTTTGTTGCTTCTTCTAAATCATCTAAATTATCAATATTTGGAGGAGTTCCATCAACTAATTTTGAATCTCTTAATTTTGAAAACTCATTTAACCAATCTAGTTTAATTATTTTGTGAACTTTAGATTTTGCAAGATTAGCTAGATTTTTAGTAACTTCTAAACTTGACTTCTCTTCAGATGATCCATAGCTAAAGGTAATACAATGGACTTGATCATATTTTTCTTTTGCCCACCACAAACCAGTTGTGCTATCTAGGCCACCACTTAATAATAAAATTGCGATAGTCAACTATATCCCCAATTTAGATGGTGGTAGACATGCAAGAAGTGGACAGCGCTCTCTGCTAACTATAAATCTTAGCTCGGCACTCCATTCCGCAACCCCAAAAGCGCTATGTGTTCTCCCTACGACTGCTCCATCGGCTTATGATACGCTGTACCATAATCTTCCGGACCTGATCGATTAAGGAGATAAGGATTTTTAGCTCTATTCCTCCAAATAAAACCAAACCACCACTAGCCGATTGGGACGGAACTTCTTAGTTTCGATCTAAGCAAGTTAGCAGAGAGTAAACTGCCGCCTTCTTGCTACGACCTACCTTATAGACGATTTGTAGTATAGAGGACGCCTACCCCTCCGTCGGAGGTCTACCACCAAATTATGTTGAGTGAATTATTCCCTTAATAAATTTACTCATAAACTAATTTATTGGGATTTTCAAATGAATGTTGATCTAAAACCAAAATTTAGAAAATACAAAGCATTTATTTTTGACCTAGATGGTGTCGTCTATACAGGAGATACTCCAATTAAAACAGCAATTTTTGGTATTAAAAAATTGCAAGATATGGATAAAAAAGTATTTTTTTTAACTAACAATTCATCTGTATTTATTAAAAAAACATCAGATAAATTAAATTCAATGGGAATAGATATAAAAGAAAAATATATACTTAATTCTGCCTTAGCTACAGCTATATATTTAAAAAAGCATAATTATCCTAAAGAAATTTATTTAGTAGGTGAGAAAGCTTTCAAAGAGATATTAGAAGAGCATGGATTTAAGATCCTTAATTCATACAAAGGAGCAAAAATAGTAGTTGTAGGTATAAATTTCACTTTTGATTATGAAAAACTAAAACAAGCAATTTTTGCAATAAATAATGGTGCAAAATTTATAGCTAGCAATAATGATGCATTGATGCCTTCTGAAGAAGGATTTATTCCTGGAGCAGGGACAATGGTCGCTGCAATTAGAGAAGGTGTAGGTATAAAACCTAAAATAATTGGAAAACCAAATAAATCCATATTTAAAATTTCATTAGATATTTTAAAAGCTAAGAGAGAAGAAACAATAGTTATAGGTGATAGATTAGAAACAGACATCTTAGGTGGGATAAATTCTAATATTGATACTTTATTAGTCTTAACAGGGGTGACAAAAAAATTAAATATAGATAAATCTGAAATTAAATCTAATTTTGTAATAAATAACCTCAAAGAATTATTTTTAAATGAATAATTTAAAAAAAAGAAAATAAAATTTTTATACTATACTCTTATACCATTGTAAATCATTAATAGATGATTAAATCGTCTTTTTTGCATTTTTACTTTTTAGTTCTATTGAACTTTTTTCCACAAAAGAATTAGAATTCTAAAAAAGAACAAAAAAATGGTGGAAAGAAAAATTTTAGTATTAATAGCAATAATGTCATTTTATTTATTTGTATATCTTTTTATTTGGAAAATAATACAAAAAAAGATAATAAATAATTCTTGAAAATTTGGTCTATGAAAATTAGTATTTTTTTACCGCTTGTTTTGCTTATAACATTCTTAGCAAATTTAGAATATTCTGTTGGCGTAACAGCGGCACTTATTCTAATTTTAGAAGGAATTTCTAGCAGTTTATTGCTTTTAATCTTAGAAAGAAAAAAAGACTAAATTTTTCTAATTTAATTTTTTATTTTTTTATTATTTCTCCTTTATCTGCATCTACTTTTAGCATGTCTCCTTTTTTTATTTGTTCAATATCAATATTATCTACACAAGGAATACCAGCTAAAATTACACCAGTTGCAACAATAGTTTCTGTTTCTTTATTGACAATTGCAGCTGGACCTACTCCGTTTTTTTTCAAACCATATATAACATAAGAGCCGACAGTTGATCCTTTTCCACATGGAAAAACTAAAATTTTATCTTTAACATTTTGACCTTCAAGTTGATGTCCTTTATCTATAATTTCACCTGTTTTTGCATCAATTCCACCATAAAAACCAATAGGTTCATCTGAAACTATGGCTTCACCTTCTGCAATCCCAGGGCTAATTACTCTACCTTTCATATTAGATCATCTCATTCTATTAATTTATCAATATTGTTAAATACAACATTTTGCTTACAAAAACCAGGTAAATAATTTGCAGCTTTGCCTGAATTAACTCCTGTTGTTTTTATACCCATCTGAGAGATAGGAGATACTACCATACAAGTATCAGCAACTACTTTCGCTCCTGCTTTCTCTAGTATATCTACATATCCCATCCGAATTGCAGCTTCTTTCATCATTCGAGATGTGCAAATCCATACAGGTTTTTTGAGAGTTCTACCTTCTACTTTTTTGGCAAGATCCCCAATTTCACGAAGAGAGGCATGTGGACAACCCAAAATTGCGATATCCATCTCTTGATCTCCACCTAATGTTTCATAGGTTTCTTCAATATCTTTTTTGGATATATTTATGATTTCTAATCCTTTTGTGTCCATCGAATCTGCTTCTGGAGTTAAATTTTCAACATAATACAGAGCTACAGCTCCACTTGCTGCCATTGCAGCACCTAATGCTTTTAGATTATCAGTTGTCGCTTCTTTTATTCCTCTAAAATAAGGTATCTTATTTTTAACCGTCTTTCCTACCTTATAACCTAAAGCACCAAAGTCTGAGTTATACTTTAGTTGTGAATCTACATCTACTACTACATTAGGTACTCTATTCTCGTTCAAATGCAAGCCATAATTCGGGGTAACACCACAAAGGGCTGCAGATAATGCAGATGGCCCTCCTTCTCTATTAGTCCTTGCACCAATTACTGAATTTGCAAATGATACTGCAGATGACTCACTCCAAGCAATGTGTTCCCTAAATCTAGGCAAATTTCCAGCTAGATATGGTGTACATGTTGCAGTTACCACTATACCCATCTTTTTGAAAGCATCAATTACTCTAATTTGGTTTTTAGCAAAGTCTTTTGGAAATCCTAAATCTTGCCAATTTTCCATATCCATCCCTGCGGGATTTAGATAAGTCAAAACTTTTACTTTCGCACCTTTTTTTGCATAATCTTCTAAGAATTCTAATCCAGGATCACCCACTGATTTATAAGAGACACCTGAAACTTGGACAGATCCAACTGGTATCATTTTTTCTGCGCCATAGATATCACCTAAGCGAGTTAAAAGGCGCATAGAACATTGGCAGACTTCACCATATTCTCCATCTAAATATTTTTCTTCTTCTTTTGTAAGATACATACAAATCACATATAATCTTCTAAATTTATTTTTGTAGGTAATTTAAGTTTCTTAAATCCTTCTGGATTGCGATCAGAGGGGATAGTCAAATCAAATCCAATTTTTGTAGTCTCTCTTGTTTTTAAATCACTAGATGGGTCCAATGAGGATCCTTTTTGTTTTTCTTTAATTACTAAATCTCGATCTCCCTGAAATCTAGTTGCCATAGCCCACTCAATTTCTGAAGGATCATGAATATTAATATCTTCATCTACAATCCAAACATGTTTCATAGATCTGTGGCCCCTAAATGCAGCTTCAATTGCTTTTTTTGGATCATCTACAGATTTTTTATTAATACTTACAACACCATGAAGCCAAGAACAACCACCGGGTGTAATTAAAACATCCTTACATTCACAGACTTTATTAACTTCACTAAATATTGTAGGCTCCTTTGGCATGCCCATTAAAGTCTTATGTTCTAATCCACCAGGCAAAAGGCCATGAAACATTGCATTTTTTTTGGCAAATATTTTTTGAACCCTAAATACCGGCTGTTCTCTAACGATATCTGGAGTTTCTGTTAGATCTAAAAACGGACCCTCTTTGTGTTTTTCATCTAAAGCTTCAAAAATAATAATTATATCAGATTCAGGAAGTTTTAAATTATCTATCTCAATTAAATCTGTTTTTGATAGAGCATTTGCAATTGAAAGTTCACTAATATCAATTTTAGTTGATACTGCAGACCCTACAAGTATAGGAATAGGATTACCAATGCATAAAGCAAATCTTTTATTTCCTCTCTCTAAATATTTATTGAAATCTCGAGGTAATATTCTCATAACTACTTTTTCATTATTTATAATCATTGTTCTATGATATGATGCATTAAGACCATATTCATCATCATCTACTACTACAATACCTGATGCAATATAAGATCCACCATCTATGGGATAATAAGTTAATATAGGCAATTTTGATAGATCAGGATCTAATTCAATATAGTCCTCTGCTTTTTTATAAGTAGGGTCTTTTGGATTTTCAACTGCATCTTTTAGCTTTGGAATTATCTCTTCAGTTTTTATTCCAAGACCTAATGCAATCTGCTCTCTTGTTGCACAAATATTTGCAACAACAGGCATATTATGTCCTTTTACATTTTTAAAAAGAACTGCCTTATCTTTTAATTTAGTAATAATAGTAGATATTTCATATTCTGGATCCACTTCTTTTTCGATTTTTGTAAGTAAATTATTTTTATCTAATTTGTCAATAAATTCTTTCAACCCCATTAAATCACCCAATTGTGGTTCTTAGAGCTCTAAAACCCTGTTTTTCCATAGCAGATGCAACTTTCTCTTGTATCTCTTTTTGAGGAGTCAAAGCTAGCATAAATCCACCTACCCCCCCACCTGTAATCTTTGCACCCAAAGCACCGTTATCTCTTGCTATGTTAATTAACTTTTCAAGTTTTTCAGAGGATATTCCAATAGCCTCAAGAAGAGAATTTGCTTCATTCATTAATTTTCCAACTCTCTCAATATCAAAAAATTTTAATGCTTGTTTTGCTTTTGGTATTAGATCTTCAGATTGCTTGAATAACTTATTAAATTTATCTGGATTTTTTTCTTTTCTTTTTCTTACATCTGCAACTATCTGTTTTGTATGGACTATCACACCAGTGCTACCCATAACTATTCTTATAGGCTCTTTAATATTCATCCTATTCATTTGAGCTCCGTCTTTCTTTTTTTGAAATTCAATAAGACCACCAAAAGTAGATGCAGTATTATCTATACCTGAAGGGGATCCAGCATATGCTTTTTCTCCTTCATACGCAATTTCATTTATTTTTTCATCATCAAAACCTAAATTGAGATGATCATTTAGGGCTCGAGCAATGGCAACACAAGAAGCCGCACTTGCACCTATTCCACCTGCAGCATAAAGATTTCCAGATAATTTTATATCTAAATTTGCATTATAACGATCAATTCCCATTTTTTTGCACATTAAAGTAAGTGCTTCATCGAGGGTATCAACATAACCTTCTTTGTAGCCTTCTGCAGCGTCTCTTTGATCATCAATAACTATTCCATCATTATTTTTTTGATCATTTGCTTCGGCAGTAGTAGTTAAACCTATTGCTGAGGCTATACCTGGGATACCATAGACTACAAAATGTTCATTGAACAAAATGGCTTTTCCAAATCCTTCTCCAAATCCCATTTTAAATCATCTCTTTATTAAGAATAATAAATAATTAATATATTCAAAAAATATCAAAAGATTTAAAGAAATTAATAAATTAAGAGAAAGTATAAAAATAGATCTATAAGGATATTAGCTTAAATTAATCTATTTTAAAGATTACAAATAATTTTTTCTTTCTAAAATGTTATAAATATCTAAAAAAAGAACTTAATATATACAAATATTCATTTTAATTTCATTTATCTTTTTATTTCAAGATTAAATAATTCAAAATTCAAATAATAACATTTAAAATAGAAGTTATATGAGGTAAAAATAGGTATTTGAGATGAAACGTTTGGCCTTAATAATATCAAGCTTAGTTATTTTACCTATATTTGGTTGTATATTTGATTCATCTGGTGGTTTAATAATTGAAAGTAGCGAACGTGGGAATCCATACTCTGCAAATAGTAATAAAACTGGTGGATTTTCAATCACAATTAAAAACTATGCTGACTCTTCAAAACACCTAGAATTGAATATAACACTTACAGACAAAATTAATTTATATTTAGAATCTCCAGGCATTGCTGAAGGACCAACTGATATAGCTGAAGTATATTTTACAGAAATAGATATTGCAGGAGACGATCATATTTATAATATAAAACCAAAAGATGCAAATTATACATTAGATAGTGGAGAAGATTTCACAATTTATTTTACAGTCCAAACTACTGATCCACTTCAAGATACAGCAAAGCTAGAATTGTATGCAGACGGAAAACTAGCAGACGAAAAAGGATTTGACTTTAAAGTAGATACAATCTAATTTTTTCTTAAATTTGTAGAAGAGATTTTTTCTCCTCTTTTATTTTTAACTAAAGGTATTTCTATAATATTTAGAGGATTCATATTTTTTTGGATTCTTTTTTTGTTAATTTTTTGTGCATTCTTTTTAGTTTCTTCAGTTACTATAATAGAATCTAGATCATCAATTTCTGTGGAAAATCCATAGATATCATCTATTTTTATAATTTCAAAGTTATAAGAATAATTTGAAGTAATATAGCGGAACAATTCTTTATATCTTTTTTTATAAGGTCTTACATCTTCCTTGTTCTTACAATATTTATCTGAAGTTAAGCCAACTAAAATATGACTAAATTCAAAAGCCTTATTTAACAAAGCTTTATGACCTTGATGCAGATGATCAAAAGTACCACCTACACATACCTTTTTGTCAATAGCCATAATTAAATATATTAAAGAATAGATTTTAATCTATTTTTCTTTTTTAATCTCTATAAGACGTGGTTTATAATTACAAACTGGACAAATATTTTCTAAGAGATCTTCAGTGGTATAATCGCATTGTGTGCACCATTTTACTCTTTTTTTCATTTTAAAACCTCATTAGTTTATTTTTTAGTATATAAAATCAAAAATTTACATTTTAAATTATTTATGCAAAAAATAAAATAAGTAATCTTATGAGAATTTCATAAAAATTATATTAGTGTGAATACGTTGTATGAAAAAAGAATAGATAAATTAAGATATTACGTTGAAAAAAACAATTATGATGGTTTTTTAGTAAATAAAGCCGATAATATCAATTATCTAACAGGTACTGATACAATAGGTTGTTTAATTGTAGCTGAAGATTCGTTTTTGTTAGTTCCTCTTCTAAATTACGATCTGACTAAATCAAAATTTGAAAATACTATCACTTATTTTCAAACTAAAATTCGAGATGATCCTAATTTATATGAAGGCAAAATGAGTTCAGCTTTATCTAATCAGTTGAAAAAAATGGATATCTCAAAAGCTTTCATAGATAATTCAAGCATAGAAAATAAATTAAAGGAGTTTAAATTAAAAAAATCTGAAAAGATTGAAAATATGAGAATAGTTAAAGATTCTGATGAGATTAAAAAAATTCAAAAATCAAACAAAATAACAGAAACTATTTTTTCTGAAATTGATTTTTCAGACAAAACTGATAGAGAATTAACTGCTGAATTAGTATATAAAGCACGAATAAAAGCAGATGATGTTGCATATGAACCAATTGTAGCTAGTGGTAAAAATACACGATATCCTCATCCAAAAATTATAGATCAAAAACTAGACAAAAACCACATTTTAGTTGATTTTGGTACAAAATATGATGGTTATTGTACAGATATAACTAGAATGTATAGCAAAAAAAATGACGTAATATCAATTGTGAAATTTTTAGATAATTTAATTTTTGAATTAGTAGATTATATTGATGTTGATATGGAATTTAGAGAAATTGATAAATTTATAAGAGATAAATTAAAATTAAAAAACTACGATTCATATCTAACGCATTCAATGGGGCATGGTATAGGTTTAAATGTTCATGAAAGACCAGCTATTCATAAATATTCCAAAGATAAAGTAAAAAATGGTATGGTTTTTACAATTGAACCTGGAATTTATTTAGAGAGATATGGAATACGTATTGAGAAAATGATACATATAAAGAATAATAAAGCTAAAATTATATGTGAATAAAACTTAAATTAGTTCTTAGATTAACTAGCTAGTAAGTAACTTTTTGAATTTTGATACACTTTTGTAACAGATCACAAATGGAATTACAGCAATTAAACATCCTAAAATTGCAAATACATTTCTTATATAAGACAAATCAGTAAATACTTTCTCTTCAAGAGTAACAGGTACCAACGCTTCAACCGAAATAAGACCACCGACTACGAGTAGAACTACTGCTACAATATAATGGAAAATTATTTTTGAAAAAATTCCCCCTAAAGCTTTTTGAAAATCCAATAATAAATTTACAGCTAATAATAACGTAATGATATATAAAATATTGCCGACAATAGTTAATGGTACATAAAAATCCTTTAAAGTTTCTGCTTTAAGTTGGTCAAAAATTTCATAAACACACAAAACTAAGAGTATAATTAGAAATACCTTATATCTCTTTTCGTCTTTTTTGAAGTTTTTATTTAATTGATTTGCCAAATATTCTGTCCCAATAATAAAAAAGAAAACACCGATTAAAGGAGATATCGTAAGTCCATATGCCAAAATTACATTTTCATAAGGATTCAAAGGAGTTAATACAACATATCTTAGAAAAAAACAAAATATTGTCAAAAAATAGAAAAATAATCCAATTAAATACTTTCTAAATAGCATAAAATCCAAAGAATAAAAATCATAAAGAGTAAATGACACAAAAATAAATATAAGTAAAATCAAACATACAAAAACAACTAAAAGAAATTTATGTAGATCCATATATCCTTATTAGCTAAAAAAACTAATAATTCTTTCTTTTTTTAAAAAAGTAATATATAAATTTCTCAAAAAGTTAATTCTACAAAATTTTTTACCATTAGAAATATTTAAATACTTGCAATTTTAACATTATATATAGTCATAATAGTCGGGGCATAAGATGTTGACTGATACTGAGGATAATGGTCTTAATGCATTTAAATCTGTTTTGAATGAGATATTAGAGCATGTTAAAGATGTTTCAAAAGGGATAAATAAAGAACAAGTTAATGCTATGTTAAATACGGTTTTAGAAGCAAAAAAAGTATTTGTAGTAGGTGCAGGGCGCTCAGGTTTAGTAGCAAAGGCTTTTGCAATGAGACTTATGCATTTGGGTTATGAAGTTTTTGTAATAGGTGAGACCACGACACCGCCTATTTTTGCAGGTGATGTATTGATATGTATATCTGGTTCAGGTGAGACTGATTATGTTAAGTTAATTTCACAAACTGCACAAAAAAGAAAAGCAATTGTAATTGGATTAACTTCTTATCCTAAATCGTTTATAGGTAAATCAGCAGATGTTTTAGTTGAACTTCCAGGGCGAACAAAATTAATCGGTGGGACTGACTATATGGAAAGACAGCTAGAAGGTTTTCATGAACCCCTAAGTCCATTAGGAACGTTATTTGAATTAACTTGTCTTTTGTTTTTAGATGCGTTTATTGTTGAATTAATGCAAGAGTTAGGAGTTACAGAAAAATATCTAAAACGAAGACATGCAAATTTAGAATAAACCTTATTTTTGAAGAGAATTAATGGAAAGGTTTTTATACAACGTTAAGTTTAAATATTACATTTAACAATATATTATTGAAGAACAAAAATTTTCAGAGGAAGCATTGATAACAGATCATATTGTAGATTAAATATGGTCTTTTGAACTTTGATTTCGTTCTACAAAAAAACCTAAGACAAAAAATTGTTGAGGAGTGAATTTATCGCGAGGGAGGTGGTTTATGGATTTTAGGAGCAATTTAAGATACGGATAATAACATTAGTTTTTGAAAAGGAGATCCATTTTTTATATGCTCCTTTAAATTTTTATTTTGGAGAGTTTATATCTCTTCTGGTGGATTTAAAAAAATAAAAAAGATTATTTAAGATGTTAGATTATTTAAAATAATATACTAATGTTTTGTTGCATTCAGAGCACTTTTTTATCCAAAGAATATTCATATTGCTCTTCACTTCTTCAAATTGTCGAGTAGAAAATTTAAATGCAACAGGCACTGTTTTTTTACAATAGCAACAATAAACCTGTTTTTCTTTCTCAGCCATAGAAGTCATTATAGATAATATACCCATTATTCCAAATATTTCTGCCATTTCTTTATCATTTTTTATTTTGATTATATTATGATATTTAAGTTAAAGACGATTTATAATCTTTCTAAGATCAAAATTATCCAAAATGGATAGAATAAGACGATCCAATCATCTAATATGTTAGTTTAAACAACAAAAATTTATAAAATTAATTTAGAAAAAAAGAAAAATTATTCCTTTTCAGAAGTCTTCTTTCCTTTCTTTATATCTTTAAATACATCCCCTAAACTTCCAACAGCAGATAGTGCAGCAGATGCCTCATATGGTATGAATATTTTGTTAGATTCGCCTTCTGCCATCTTTTCTAGAGCTTCTAGATATTTAATACCTAATAAATCAGAAGTAGGTCTACCTTCATGAATGGCTTTATAGACTAATTCTATTGCTCTAGCGTGACCTTCTGCTTGGAAAACTTCTCGATCTTTTTCTGCCGCTGCTACTTTTCTGGTAGCTTCAGCTTTACCTTCTGAAGATAGGATAGCTGATTTTCGAGAACCCTCAGCTCGCAAAATATCTGAAGCCTTAACACCTTCAGCTTCTAAAATTGCAGCTCTCTTTGTCCTTTCTGCCCTCATTTGCTGATGCATTGCTTCAACTACATCCCTAGGTGGGTCAACTCGTTGAATTTCCACCCTAGTTACTCTTACACCCCAAATGTCTGTGGCATCATCTAATATCTGTCTTAGGGTTTTATTTATACTCTCTCGAGAAGTCAAACAATTATCTAAGGTCATGTCTCCCATGATATTTCTCAGAGAAGTTTGAGCTAATTTTGTTACAGCTATATTGAAATTTGAAACATTATAAAGTACCTTTTTTGGATCTGTGATTTGATAATAAATTACAGCATCAACTGTTACCACAACATTATCCTGAGTGATAACTTCTTGGGGTGGAACATCTGATACTTGTTCCCTTAAATCGACTTTTTTCATAGTTTCAAAAAAGGGTTTAATAAAATTCAAACCTGGACCCAATTCACGATTAAAACTACCTAATCTTTCAACAATACCTTTCTCATTTGGCCTAATTATTCTTAGGCCAATCATAGCATAAATTAGAATAAATAAACAGATTATAATTATAGCAAGTAAGGTTTCATTCATTTTTTATCACTATCTCCACTTAATGGTTTATGTGTAGGTAGAACTTCTTTAACTATTAATTTAGTACCTTCTATCCTTAGAATTTTAACTTTTTGTCCTAGCTGAATAATTGAATTTTTATCAGAAACAGCTCTCCACTCTTCAGATCCAACTCGAACCATCCCTCTATTTTCATCTGGAACTATATCTTCAATTACAATTCCTTCTTTTCCAATATAAGCATTAATATGCAATTCCATATCTTTTGAGGATTTATTGATCATCAAGGAAAATTTTCGAGAAAATAAAACTCCTACTACAGATACCAAAGCAAAAACTACCCATTGATAAAAGACATTACCACCTAAGCCTGCAACTACAGCAGCAGCCAGTGCACCTAATCCAAACCAAAATAGAAAAAAACCTACAGTTAAAATTTCACCAATAAAAAACATTATTGCCATAATAAACCAAACAAGCCAAACAATATCCGCCATAATAACCCTCATGCTTTTTTTACTATTGCTCTGAGTCCATCAAATCTTTTTATTTTTACTCTTTGTGCCTTTTTAATAACTTTCTTAGATTTTGCAGAAAATTCTCTATCTCCTATTTTAATTTTACCTTTTTTTGTTTTTGGATTAATTGTATCTATAACATAAGCTTCTTGCCCTATAAGATCTTTTGTGCTAACATCGGCCGGTGCAGCTTCATATATTGCTCTGATTATAAATTGGGAAACAATGGTGAGAGGTATAGGTATTGCAACAAAGAAAAATAATTGAGTTTCTAGGGAATAACCTAAATCAGCTAAATAGCTTGCACCTAGTGCTGAGCATGCAAACCAAAAAACAATCAATCTTGCAGTTAGAAGTTCCATGGTAAGGCATAGCGCAGACGATATAATCCAAAAAACGATTTCTCGCTGCTCTGTTGAGAAGGGGATAAAATCTACCATATTATCACATTATCTTTTTTCTTTTTAAAATTTCTCTAATCTTTTTTGATCGCATCTATTGGACAATACTTTAGGCATTTGCCACAATTTGTACATTTTTCATTGTCAATATAGGCTTTTCCGTATATTTTAATTGCTCTAAATTTGCATACTTCAAAACACTGACCACAACCAACACACTTTGCCAATATTTTCATTTTATCTCGTCTAACCTTACTAAAACCGCATTTTTATGATTTACAAATTTCTCAACATCACATAAAGTTTCAATATATTTTTTTATTCTCTTTAATGATTCTTTAGATGCTCTCTGCCAAGTAGGCTTCTTTAGAAATGAATCCACATTTAATCCTGAAAAAAGCTGAGAAATACCGCCTGTAGGCAAAACATGGTTAGTTCCAGAGATATAATCACCTAAGGTTACAGGAGTAAATTGACCTAAAAATATTGATCCTGCATTTGTAATTTTAGATAAAATACTTTTTTCATCTTTAGAAATAATTTGTAAGTGTTCAGGTGCAATATAATTGGCTAAATTAATACAATCATCAATTTCTTCTTTAATTATAATTGCAGAATTATCTTTAAGAGAATATTTTAATATATCTTTATTTTCACTAGATTCATAGATCTCATCTACTTTTTTCTTAGCATCTTGGGCTAAAGACTTTGAAGTAGTTATCAATATTGCAGATGAATTTACATCATGCTCAGCTTGAGATAGAAGATCATAAGCTACAAATTTTGGATTTGCAGTATCATCTGCCAAAATTAATACATCACTAGGGCCTGCAAAAAAATCAATTACAACAGGTGTATCAATTGATTCTGAAACATATTTTTTAGCATAAGCTACGTATTTATTGCCAGGTCCAACTATTTTTTCAACTTGGCTCACAGATTCTGTTCCAAATGCAAAAGCTGCTATTGCTTGTGCTCCGCCTACTTTAAAAATTCCATCTATTTCTAATTGTTTTGCACAGGCTGCAATATGTGGATCAATTTTTCCATCTATCTGAGGCGGGGTAGCCAAAAAAATTTCTCCCACACCTGCTACTTTTGCAGGAATAACATTCATCAAAACAGAAGAGGGATAGACATTTTTACCTGCAGGGATATAACATCCAATTCTAGAATATGGTCTAATAATTTGTCCTAGTTTAATTCCTTGGTTTGATTCAGATTGAATTTCTTTTGGCATGCAAGCCTTATGAAATTTTTCAATATTTTTTTTCGCAACATCTATGGCTTTTAAAAATTCTTTTGAAACTTTTTTGGATTGTTCATCTAATTCTTTATTTGAGACCCTAATTTCAGATATTTCAACATTATCATATTTTTTGGTATATTTAAAAAGAGCAGAATCTTTATTCTTTCTAACATCCATTATAATTTTATCAATATTAGGATGTCTCTCAACTACTAAATCTCTACCTCTATTTCTAAGCTTTTCCTTCAATTGAGCTTCATCTAAAATTGAAATCATATCTAATCTCCTAATATCTCTTTTAAAGATGTAATAAATCTTTCATTTTGATCTGGGGTCCCTACAGTTGTTCTTATGAAATTATTATCACAATTTTCAAAGCTTGAACAATTCCTAACTAAAATCCCCATCTTTAGAAGTTCTACAAATAACTTTTCTGAATCAAATCCGTCTGCTTCTACCTTCATAAATAAGAAATTTGCATCTGATTTATATACTTTAATTCCTTCAATTTCTTTACATTTTGAATATAGATTTTCTCTTTCTTTTTTTATTGCATCAACAGTAGCTTCATGATACGATCTATCTTCTAAGGCGGTAATTGCAGCTTGAAGCCCTACTGAATTAATATTAAATGGTGGTTTTACCTTCTCCATCACATCAATTATTTCTTTGCTAGCTGCCCCAAAACCAACTCTAACTCCAGCGAGTCCAAATGCTTTAGACATAGTTCTTGTGACAATTACATTTCCATAATCTATAAGATCCATTGCAGATTTATCATTACAAAAATCAAAATATGCTTCATCAATCACAATACATTGACTTTCACATTCACTGACAACTTTCTCTATATCAGAATAGGGCATTCTATAGCCTGTTGGATTATTGGGAGTAGCTAAAAATATTAAACTAGTTGGTTCATCTACATTTTTTATTATATCATCAGATTTTAATCTAAAATCATTACTTTCTTTAATCTCTAAATTTTTAATCTCAGAATTTGCTAATAATGCAGTAGTTCTATACCAAGTAAATGTGGGTTGAGGGATAATTATGGATTTATCTTTTCCAAAAATTAATGAAATTAAAAGAAACAATTCATCTGATCCGTTTCCTAAAGTAATATTTTCCTTATTAACTTTTGCATAATTTGAAAATGCGTCCTTTAGCTCTGAATAATCAGTGCCAGGATAGAGACTTAATTTAGATGCTATAGCCTTTATTTTCTCTTCGATTAAAGGAGTAGGTCCATATACATTTTCATTTGATGCAAGGCGTATTAATTTATCTTTATCAATATTATATTTTCTAATATAATCTTTGACACTACCTCCTGCTTTGTATTTTTTTATTTTTTCAATTGAACTTGCAATATTTTTTGTAATATCCACTTTTAATCTACTCCATCTTTTGTAATTTTTCTAAAAAAACATGATCTTTTTTTTGTATGGCAGGCTACTCCACCAGATTTAACTTTTATTCTTTCTAGATGATCACAATTTGGATTGAACTCTACACATTGAGGGCAGAATATATCACCGTCATCTGATTTTTTTAGCTGATCAATTTTAAACAAAATTGCATCCCCATCACAATCTAGATATGCATCTTCTACTTTCTGGATATTTCCTGAAGTTTCTCCTTTTAACCAAATTTTATCTCGGCTTCGAGTATAATAGTGCATTATACCTGAAATTAATGTTTTTTTAGCTGCTACCTTATCCATAAAAGCTACCATCAAAATATCATTATCAGATAAAGATTGAGCCACAGCTGTAGCTAATTTTTTAGATTTAAAGTCTATCTTAAAATTAATTTTGTCTATGACTTCATCCGCTTTTGATTCTTTTAATTTAAGCATAAATATCCTACTTTTTTATCATGTTTTTAAAATTTGACAATATTTTTAGTCCACATTTAGCACTTTTTTCTGGGTGAAACTGGCATCCTATAATATTTTTCCGGCCAATGATTGATGCAAAATCAATATTATAATCTGTTTTTGCAATTATATCTTTTTCATGTTTGGTTTCTGAATAATATGAATGCACAAAATAAAAATATGCGTCATTAGAAATATCTTCTAAAATTGGATGATCATATTGTTTTTTAATTTGATTCCAACCTATATGAGGCACTTTCATATCTTCTGGAAATTTTACAGCTCTACCTTCAATTAAATTTAGACCTTTGTTTAATCCTTTCTCTTCGCTTTCTGTTAAAAATAGCTGCATCCCTAAACATATTCCTAAGATATATTTTCCTTCTTTAGCTTGATCAATTATTAAATCTTTTTTACTAGAAATATTATCCATAGCATCCCCAAAGGCACCTACGCCAGGCATAATTAAGGCATCTGAATTATTAACAATCTTTTCATCAAATGTTACAGTTGATGAAATTCCTACTTTATTTAGGCTGTTTGTAATACTTTCTAAATTACCCATTTTACAATCAATAATAGCTAACTCTATCATTGTAATCGAACTTTAATTTTAATTATGATAAATCAATCCTCAAACATAATTTAATAATTTCTTAGAAAGAAATTGTTTAGAGTATAAACTAAAAAAATAAAGGGAGTTTTTGTAGTATTTTGAAATTTTTAAATACTAAATTACATTCGTTTCTACAATATCTTCTAGATTTTCTGGTTTAATTGTTTCTTCTGATTTAGTTTTCTCTATGTTTAGATCTTTTGTAGTGAGATCCTCATTTAAATTATTTTCAGAAGGTAGTAAAATTTCTTTTATTTTATCGATATTTTTTATTTTTAACTCTTCAAATGTTTCTTTTTCTTCTATCTTTGTCAATAATACTTTTTTAAAATCACTATTTAATCCTTCTATTTTTAAGTTCTCTAAAGATTTAAGCATTTGTTTTAAATCATTTGGACTACAATTTCCTGAAAATAAGGAATCAACGCATGAATTTAGTGTTTTAGCCATAATATTCCAAATACCAGCAGCTATATCATTACTATGTTCTTCTATAATTGAATTAAATGCAGGTACGCTTAACACATCAGTTATATAAAAAATATCTGGAGATTCCACATCTATAGAATCTAATATTGAACTAATAAATTCATCAGCATTTACTTCAATATCTTTAGATAAACTAAATAGATCTGAATATTCAGATAAAATAACAATACTATCTAATATAGAATCAAATCCACTGAAATCTTTTTGATCTATTCTCTCTGAAACAACATCGCATATTCGATTAATAAAAATATCAAAATGATTATTTTTTTCTGTCAACGCCAGAACAGTTTTTATATTATTTAATTGGCTTTTTATGTCATCATAATCTTCAGACGCTTTTGCGATTATTTCTTTATAGATGATATTATCCAATTTCTTATCTATTTTTTCTAAAATTTTTTCAAGTGGTTTTTTTGCCCATTCATTATAGTAATCTGTTTTTGATATTATTTTTTGCAATTCTTGTTTTATTTTCTCATTAGGAATTACATCCTTAATTTTTTCAATTAAATAATTGATATTGTCATTTATTTTATCAAATATATTTTTGAGCCATCTTACTGCACCTTCAATTTTTGATGAATTTGGATCTGAAACTTTTTCTGCAAGTGAGATTATTTTAGCATAGCGTTCTGGATCAGCTGTTATATCTTCATATATTTTATAAAAATCAGCTATAGGTAATTCTTTCAGTATTTCAATAAAGATTTTGGCTTCAATAGTTGTTAGTACATCTACAAATTCAGTGGCAATTAAATTCATATTATTTAAATTTTTATATATTAAAGAAAACGATTTATATATTTTAAAACATTCTACAAATTTTCCTAAATCAGTCATCCCCACTGCACTTTTACCGATTTCTTTAAATTCATCAAATATTTTATTTATATTTCTTTCTTCTAAAGAAGAAACTACACCTGCCCCCAATTATATTTCACCTCCAATTTAAATTATAAAAAAATAATCAAAACTTAATGTATTCAGAAAAGGTCTTAAAGATCTCATAAATCCACAATGGATAAATGAAGTGATCATTGAAAAAATCACAAATTTTTTGAAAAGTATTACAACTTTTTCTTAAAAATAGATTTACATACATTTTATTTAAACCTTTGTAAAAATTAATTCATTAACTACCCCCTGTTGAAAAAATATTTTATATGTCAGCTGCAAAGCTAAAAATATGCCAAAATCAATACAAACTCCAAAAGATTTATCTAAGATTCCAGGAATAGGTTCAAAAATAATAAGTAAGTTAGAAGGAAGTTATAATAATAATGATGATATAATAAATAAATTAATTTCAGGAAATGTTCAAGAACTTTCAAATAATTTAGGATATAGCTCAAAAAAAACATTAAACATTATAAAAAAAGCTCACCAATATTTATACGACAAAAACATGAATATTTTAAAAACAAAAGACTCTAAAGAGATATATCAAGATATAATTAATCTAATAAGTAAATTTGTATCAAATAAAGTTACAAAAGACAAATTATTTTTGCTTCTGCCTCAAAATTCATCTCATATCAATGAAATTAAACAAAGTATAGATAGAATAAATAAAGCAAAACAAGATTTATCTGAATTTAAAGATATACCCTATTTGAGATCAAAATTATCTAAAATAGAAAAATGGAAAAAATCAAAAAGAAATCAATATTCTTATGAAAAATGTATCGTCACAGATGATTTCAAATATTTTGAAAAATTAAATAACATTTCTGAACTAAAAGAAATAGAAATAATAGAAATAAATAATTTTGAAGAGATAATCGAGATTTCAGAAACTTATGAATTTGTATATATTTTTTCTGATAATATAGATACATATGATATGCCACAAAATGTAATTTATTTAGAAAAGCCTGATATTAATACAATCTCTCCTGAAAAAACTATAATAGAATATTCTAAAAATAAAAAATCTTTACTTAATGCTATTAAAATAATTAAAAGACTCTATAAACTAGCAGATGATAATTTATTCAAAAAAGAGATTCTCAATTTTGATTTTGAAAAAATTGACAAGCTTCAAAAATCTTTAAATTTCATAGAAGAAGATGGATCTCTATCCTATGGAATAGATAAACAAATTGATAAATTAAGAAATACAATTTCAAAATTTGATGAAATAGTTGATAATACCACCTCAGAATTAAATGAAAAAATCTCAGAGGAGCTAAAAAAATCATCCATAAAATTGCGAGCAGATAAAGTAATGTCAATTGTCAAAAGGATATCTGAATCAGATTTTGAAGCTGTAAATGGCTTTATCAGTGAAGATTTAATGTTAATGCTAGAAGAGACAATAGATCAAGCTGAAAAAGATCTTGCAGAAAAATTAGATTTAGAAGAAGAACAATATTATTTAATACAAAATAAAATATACAGTTTTGATGAATTTAATTTTCCAATAGAAGTTAATCTAGAGATTGTAGATAAATTAAGACATATAATCCAGTCAAAAATAAAATTATCTGAATATAAACTACTTTTAGACATCTCAAAAAAATTAGAATCTGAAATTGAGATAAGCAAAAAAATTATATCCAAAGTATTTGATTTTGATTATCTATTTGGCTTAGCTCAATTTGCAAAACAATATTCACTTAATCCACCAAAGATCCAATTAAAAGCTAGCGGAATTGCATTTAAATCTGCAAATAATATATTTTTGTCTAATGATTCAAAAGTTCAAAAAATTACCTACAAAGTAGGTAAAACTAATCTTAAGATAATTGATTCTAATGAAAATGTGGTTCTACTAAGTGGTGCAAACTCAGGAGGTAAAACCACATTACTTACCCTAATTGCCCAAATTTCTATATTAGTTTCATTAGGTCTACCTGTGCCAGCAGAGGATGCAGAAGTAGGAATATTTGATTCAATTTATTTTTTTAAAAAAGTAACTGGTTCAAAAAGTCTATCTGCTGGAGCATTTGAGGTGGTATTGAATAAGTTTTGTGAAGTTTTAACTGATTCTAATTCTAAGTTAGTTTTAGCAGATGAGCTAGAGTCAATATCTGAGCCAAGTGCATCATCAAAAGTTATATCCTCATTAATTGAACAACTAAAAGACCAAAAAAATAATTTATGTTTATTTGTATCCCATCTTTGCAGAGAAATTAAAGAACAACTTGCCTCAGAAGTTCGAATTGATGGTATTGAAGCAAAAGGACTTGATAAAGATCTAAATTTATTAGTAGATCGCAATCCTAAATTTAGATATCTTGCAAGATCTACCCCTGAACTAATTATCAAAAGATTGGCAGAGATAAACAAAGAAAATGATAAGAAAAAGATTTATACTGAAATCTTGAAAAAATTCTAACCAACAAGTAGTGCACCACTTTCTAACTTAAATAAAAGTTCAACTAATTTCGATTTTAATTTTTCATCGTCTAGTAGCTGGATTTGGGTATTTAAAATTTCAGTAACATTTTTCTTGATAGATTTATCTTTATTTGTATTTTTTATTAAAGATTTTATAAACTTAGTTAAGATCTCAACAAGTTCATCTGGGCCAATAGATGTATTTATGGCATTAATATTTTCTTTTGTATCAGCTTTTAGATCAATTTTCTTTATAAAAGGATATCTAGAAGATAAATTATCCATTGAATTAAAAAAAGTGTCTTCTGAGATTACATCTATATTCTGGAGATGAATCTCTAAAAGAAAATTTATCAAAATCTCAATATTTTTGATCTCTCCACTTACATTTATCTTTGGACCACTACCGGTGAGAGAAAAATCAAACCAACTAGAATTAAAATTAAGATAGGGACTTTTTTCAACTTTAATTTGTTGCAAATTATCATCTTTTTTTAATTTAATCTGAAAATCTACTAAAGAATCAATTCCTATCAATTTAAGTCTAGGCCACAAATCCTCAGTAACTACAAAAAATGATCTGATCTTTGAATCTTTAAGTTTAGCAAAAAGTTCATTCATCTTATGGAAGATCTCATCATTTGAAAGATCTAATAAAATACTAGGAAAGACTAAAAAGATTGCATCAACTAAATCAAATTTAGACATATTATTTATCGATGTGATTAATCCTAAAAAAAAACTTGAAATACCATTTGCACACCTGTAAATATTTTTTTCAGTATCTAGGTGTGAGAGATCGCTCTTTACATTCCATGAATAATAGTCTAACCAATTAATATTGTCACTTTCTGGGTTATAATTATATCCTCTCTTTTTAATATCATTTTGAATAATTTCAGGAGTATTTGTAGCATCAGCAAAAATTAATCCCTTATTTTCAATGTTTTTGAGAGCAATTTTATAAATAAAATCTCTTATAGGTACTTCAGAAGGAGCAATGAAAAAATTAATAGTGCTTTTATCAATCTTACCGCCGCATAATACTTCAAGACCATCTATGCCTAAAGAGAAATCGTCTTTCATTTGAATAAATACCTCAACTATTCTTGATATTATTATAGCTTATAAGAGCGGGTATTAAGGCAATAAG
>CAYQAE010000015.1:21762-29225 GCA_964415445.1 uncultured archaeon
TTATTTACTACTTTATCTATTATTTCTTTGGATTTTCCTATGTAATTTATAGGATTTAGAATATTATCAATTTCTTCTTTTGTTAAATAAGAACCAATAGTTTTGTCTTCAATTAATACTTCTCTAAATTCGCATTTAGATTCAAAAGCTTTAGATGCCAATTTTCTTAAAATTTCATGAGCTTCTTGTCTACCTAGTCCATTATCTACTAATTTTACCATAAAAGCTTCTGAGAGGATTTGGCCTTTTGATAGATTAATATTTTTCTCTATATTCTCTTCATTTACAACTAAAGAAGATAAAGATTTATTCATCAAACTTATGATATAATCACATAAGATAAAAATTTCAGGAAAGATAATTCTTTCAGGAGATGAATTAGTTAGATCTCTCTCATCCCAAAGAGCAATATTATCTAACATCGCATAAGAATTTGATTTTATAATTCTTGAGAGACCACATACCCTCTCAAGATGAATTGGGTTTCTTTTGTGTGGCATGGTAGATGAACCTACTTGTTTTTTTGTATCATAATATTCCTGCACTTCTGCAATTTCTGGTCTCTGTAATGTCCTTAAATTTATCCCCATCTTATTTAGAGTTTCAGCAATTAAAGTAAGTATTAAAGTTAGCTCAGAGTGAGAATCTCTTGGAATAATTTGGTTGGAGATATCAATCGGATTTAGGTCTAAATCATCCATCACATAATTTTGAATCTCAATTGCATCATCACCTAATGCAGCCATTGTGCCTACTGCGCCAGTAATTTGGCCAACAGAAATCCTCTTTCTACAATTTTTTAGACGATCTATATGTCTTTTTAGTTCAGATGCCCATATTGCAAATTTCATCCCAAAAGTCATAGGTATTGCATGTTGACCATGTGTTCTACCTACACAAACTAAGGATTTATATTTTTGAGCTAAATTTATAGTTGTATTTATCAAATTAGAGAGGTTATCTGTCAAAATATCAGTAGCTTGAGTTAGTTGCATACTCAAAGCAGTATCTGTAATATCTGCACTTGTTGCACCTAAATGGATGTAATTTTTTGTTTTATCATCACAAACTTCAGTTAAAGCTTTAACTGTCGCCATTACATCATGATTAATTTCTGATTCAATCTCTTTTACTCTTCTAAGTTTAACATATTTAGTTGATGATTTCTCTTGAATATCTTTTTTAATGTCCTCAGATAAATTTCTGAATTTTACATGGGCTTTTACTAAAGCTGCTTCTACTTTGAGCATTAAATTAAGTTTATTATCTTCTGAAAAAATATTTTTGATTATATCTCTACCATATCGAGTTTCAATAGGATGTATTGCCATAACTGATCACATATTAAACTTTTTTTAATTTTTAAAATTGCTATTAATATTTCTTTGGCAAACAAAAATTTAAAAATAACTAACATATATTTTTTCTTTAAGATATAGATAGTTTACTTTTCAGCTACAACTAGCATCTCAAAGTCATTCGGTGTTAGTTTTCTATTGCGATCATATACACCTATATCACTTCCAAAAATATCTATTTTTGAATATCCTAAAGTTTGAAGATACCATCTAATTTCAGAAGGTGTAAAATATCTTTGATCGCAATGAAGAACTTTTTCTTTTCCTTTATCGTCTTTAACTTTATAGATAGAAGATTCTCTAAAAGTCATTATGTCAAATTTATTTTCTTCTGTAGATGTTCCTGATGATTCGTTTTTATTTAAAAACTCTTTAACATTGTGATATAGGGGATACAATGCATTTAAGCAAGTGAAGATAAATTTACTTTTTTCTTTTAATATCCCAGTTACATTTTCTAATATTTGGAAATTCATCTGATCTGTTTCCATTAATGAAAAAGCACCTTCACAAAGCATAATTGCTAGATCAAATTCATTAGTAAATTTTAATTTTCTAGCATCTTGTTTAATAAATTCAATATCTACCTTTTCTTTTGAAGCTTTCTCTTTAGCCCTCCTAAGTTGTGATTCAGATAAATCTATTCCCACTACATTATATCCTTTTTTTGATAATTCAATAGAATGTCGACCAGTACCACATCCTACATCTAAAATTCTAGTATTTTTATTAAAGTCAATTTCTTTTTCAATAAAATCAACTTCATCTTCAGTGCCTTTTGTAAATATCTCTTTGTCATATTGTTTTGCATAGTCCATAAACAATTCTTCATACCATTTTTTCATAATTATAGTCCCTTTACTTAATAGAATTTTAAGTCTCTTACTTAGAAGATTTTAAAATATGTTATAAAACAAAATTAATTCTAGTCTAAAATTACTTTTTCCAACAAAAAAGAATTATTATTCCAATTCACTAATTAATGATTCAATTTCATCTATTGCACGAGGATTGAGGGCAATATCTTTAGTTGCTTTTTGATGAGTAATAATAAGACCTCTTTTTATACCCAATTTAATTGCCCTTTTAACTAACCGACCATCATGCGGATCAAAAGATTTTTGAAGTCTGACACGAGGCAAATGCTTAGCTCCAAATATTTTACGGTTGAATAACTTGCGTAAGATTTTTTTCAAACAATAAATGGTCTCTTCGTTTTTTGTTAAACTCATATAAATCATTTTTCAATATTAATAAGTGAAATAATTCTTTACCACTGATAGGTTCTTCTAACCTCTTTTTTGATATTAATCTGGGATTAATGTCTTTTAGATAAAAAAAAATCTTGTTATATTATACATAAATATATTTTCATAGAGAGGGCATATTTAAAGAAACTATTAGTCTTTCAATTTTTAAAGCAGAAGATAAAAATTTTTACTATTAAAAAAAGATATTAAACATGAGGAGAAAGTTTTGTTTTTTCTTTAACATTTTCTTCTTCTTTAGCTAATTCTTTTACAACAGCATCTCGTACTGCAATCTTTCTTATCATTCTTGCTGCCTTTAGATATGAATTTGTAATTTCTGAATTTTTATCCAATTGATATAATACTCTTTTTCCTGCTTTGACTTCTTTTAAAAATCCATAGTGAACTAACAAATCTACAACTTTAGTTGCAGATGCCCAACACATTACATTATTGTCTGATAAATGTTTTTTTGGTATTAATCTATCAGATTCTTCATCAAACCATGCTAATGCTTTAATTACAATTGAATTCCCTAATAAATCCATTTCTGCAGGATCTTCCCAAATGAAATTTTCATCTTCATTATTTTCCTCAGACATATTAACCCACCTATGATATAATATAGAAAAACATAATATATAAATTTATCTATTTTAATAGATAATTATATATATGGAAATATATATTTAATATTTATGATATAGAAATGTAAAATAAAGCCAAAATAACAACCGATAAAACCCAAACAAAAGTTTAAAAAATAAAATAGAAACTCTCTAAATCTCTTGTTTTAGAATATGGTGCGTTTTTGAAAATATCTTTTGTTTTAGGAATATATATGTGAACCCCATAATAAATTAGCATATATTTATTTTTACTTTTAGCTTTGACTTAAATTAAGGTATTCTAATTTGAAAAATTCGTTTGGAAATATAAAATCCGTTTAATCGAAAATAGAATTAGTGATTTTAAAAAAAAAGAATAATAATATTTAAAAAAACTTATGAAGTTCATACTTCTATTTAATCACCAGAAAAACATGTTATAATTCGGCAATATTATATAAACAAAATATTGAAAAAAACGAACGTTAAATTTATATATTTTAGTTTCGAAATAATACTAGGTGATAAAATGAAACTTCAATATGAAAAACCTCAAGTGAAAGACGTTTTGGCTAGTGAAATAGAATCTGAAGCATTTGATTGGGGTCTCAATTTAGGTCTCCTTGCAGATATTGGGATCGGTATAGGTATAGGAGCAGGTTGTTCTGCTGCAGGGCACCCTCATGTAGGTGTAGCTGGCGGTGCCGCCTATTCGTATGGGTGTTTTGTAAAGAGCTATTGTTATAGCTATTGTAATTGTTTTAGTTGTGTTAGTTGGTAAAGACTAACACTTTTATTTTTTTAGAAACTTTAAAAGCGTTAAAGTATATATTCAATTTAATACTGAATTTTTACGTAAAAGGTGAAAAATATAAAACCAATAGCAAGATCTTCAAATGATCTTATTAAAGCAGCTGAAATAGAGCAAATAGAATCGCCTTTGATAGCACAGCTAGAAGTTACTTGGAGTTGCAATCACAAATGTAAATTTTGCTATAATTATTGGAGGCGAGATGACCATAAAACCACTGACCCAGATATCAATGATATAAAAATCCTAATAGACAAAATATATACAGCAGGTGTATTTGATCTTGTAATTACGGGTGGTGAACCTTGTTTAAGAAATGATTTATGTGATATTTTGCAATATGCGTCAAAAAAATTTGATAGGATTTCTTTAAATACCAATGGCACTTTGTTAAACGAAAATATAGCTAAAACTATGAGAGAATGTGGTATAAGTGGATTAGTATCTTTTCATGCGCCAAATAGTGAGATATACAAAAAACTAACATATAACGGGGACTTTGAAAATCTTTTAGAAGGTCTAAGATTATTAAAACAAAATAATATATCATTTGCTACAGAATTTGTTGCTACAAAGTTTAATTTACCTTATTTATCTGATACAATTAAGCTTGCCAAAAATTTTGGCTCGAGCCAATTTTTAATAGCAAGATTTTGTGAACCAAATGATATTCCCTTAAAAGATATCTTAAATATGCAATTAAATCATAAAGACATTAAAAGCCTGATAAAGATCGTTTCTACTGCCACAAAAGAATTAAAAATCCCTATTTCTACCAACACCGCTATTCCTTTGTGTACTACGGGGATAATACCACCTGAAGTACAAATATGTGGATGTAGTGCTGGAACTACTATGGTTGCAATATCTCCTAACGGCGACATAAGACCATGCCCTCAATTTAACATAAGTATGGGCAATGTTCTGGAAAAATCAATAAAAGAAATATGGAGCAACAATTTTAGAGATTACCGAAAGAATATAACACCAAGAGAATGTGAGGACTGTCCCCTGCGTTCGATGTGTTCAATGGGGTGTAGAGCTTCTGCATTATATTCTAATGGCTCTTACAATTCAGTTGATCCATTATATATTAAAAAGAAGAAATCATGCCTAGAAAGAATGAAATCAGAAATAACTGCAAAGCGAGAAAAAGCTATAAAATCTATAAAAGCAAATATTTCTACAATACCAAAAAAGAAAATTTATGAAAAATTTGAAAAAACACCGTTTTTGTTCAACAGAAAAACCAAAATAAGAGATGAAAAAGGTGGAAAATTACTTTATTTAGGTTCAATATTAAAATGGGTTAATAATACTGCTTTTGAAATAATAACATCAATCAAAAATGCAAATGGTATCTCCCCTTTAGAGATAGCAAGAAAAATGTCTGCGAAATATGAAGTTGATCTAAAAACAGTATTAAATGATGTTTTAGCTATTATTTCTAATGTATTCCCTGTGGTAATTTCAAAAAAATTCGAAAAGGGAAAATAATGGCTCAATACCTGCTTTTTTTCCTTTTAAGCATATTTGTTGTAATCTTCTTCCCAACATTAGTATCTCAATTTATAACATCTAAACTTGCTTTTAAGTACAAAAATAAAAGTTTTTTGAGTTTTATTTTTAAATTAGGAGGTATTTATACTATAATTTTATTTCCAATGCTTTTTATTGTAACTTCGCTTTTCTATATTTGGGTAATTATATTTGTAACAGTTTTAATTAATATATTTGTGCTCACCTTAATCTATCGAAAAAATATATTTTTAGTAAAAACATATTCAATCATAGCTATGGTGTTTTTTGGTTCTATTTTTGTTATCAATTTTTTTTCAAAAAATACATTTCTTTTTTTTTGGATAATATATAATAGCGCAACGTATTTTTTATTAGGTATTTTAATCTACATCAATGAAAAAACACTACCAAATAGCACAAAAATTATCAGTATGAATACTGAAAAACAAATATCACTTTCTCACGAACTTTACCTTCCAGGAATCGCTAAAATTTTACATAAGCTATCAAAAAAGATTTCAGAGAACTGGAACAGTTTTAAAGAGATTATAAAGCTTTATGGATTAACTATTATAATAATAACGGCATTTATTACTATAACATATGATAATATATTAAAAGAACAATTTTTCAGTGATGATCCATTTCCAAGCGTTAATAAAATTGTTTTATATGCTCTTTTTTTTATTATAATTTCAGAAATTATGCAGTTTGTCCATGAATGGGGGCATATGATACCAATTAGAGCTTATGATTTTTTATGTGGATTTAAAATGAATGTTTCGTCTAATACCAGTGTAGAAGCGACGTGTTTGGTGCCTTCTGGTCAAATGACTCCCAAAAAAAGAATGGATGTAGCAGTAATGGGTCAACTTTGGCTTGGTAATCTTTTTAGTCCTGTAGTTTTTATTTTTCTTTTGAGTAGATTATTTGCTTTACCATCATTTTTACAAATAGGAAGTTACTTAATATTAACAATACTGTTTATTCATACGCTGTTTTTTGCAGTTTTATCTCCAATTGATAAAAATTCAGATATAACAAAATATAGATCAGAAAAAAAACTAAAAAAAGAAATAGAAAGTATAAATAAATACTTTAGACCTATGATTGTTTTAGATTATGAAAAAAAAAATGAAAATCAAAAAACCTTTATATATGGGCGATTTGGTGTAAAATTTGAGATAAACCAAATTGGTGAGTTTATTATTGAAGAATGTGATGGTAAAAACAATATTCACGATATATCAAAAAAAATAGAAGAATATACGGAAGGAATATCTTATCAAAAGATACTAGATGATACACTAAAATTTATAAAAGAACTTGCAGAAAAAAAATTATTGTTAAATTTTGAAGAAAAAGGATGATTAAAAGTCTATACGCCAAATAGGATGATATCGCCAGCAACAAATAGATATTTGACTAGCTTTATATAAAACATACGAAATTACATTCGAAATGTCTTTGTTTTTTAGATCTAACTCTCTCAAAGCACTTTCGAATATTTCTTTATAACAAACAGGATTCTCAGAATATAAATATAGACCACGTGATAATTTTTCGGCTAAACAACCACCCTTACATCTAGTATTAATGTAACAATTTTTGCATTTTCCCTGTAACTGGTTAATGTCTATTTTTCTATTAATGGCAAATAATTTTAATTCATTCCAAGCAGAAAATAAAGAAATATTTCTTATATTAAATTTACCAAAGGGATATCCCTCAATTAAATCACACGATTTTAAAAATCCACCATAACTAACTGAACAAGTTTCAATGCCAGCAGGACATTTTTTGACTAACATAGATGCAATTTGTTTAGGATCTTTAGGAATAAATACCCTAGGAGATCCTTTTACAATTTTAAGTCTCTTAGCTCTTTCTATGATTATTTTTTTTACTAACTCTT
>CAYQAE010000016.1:0-5032 GCA_964415445.1 uncultured archaeon
CCATCACCATCAGTATCAATAATTAATGGATTTGAACCTTCATTTTTCTCTATATTATCGTTGATACCATCTCCATCTGTATCAGAATTTTTTGGATTTGTACCAGATTCCATTTCTTCGCCATCACTTATTCCATCTCCATCAGTGTCTGAATTTGTCGCATTTAATCCTTCATTGATTTCTTCTAAATCAGATAATCCATCACCGTCTGTATCATTTAATCCCAAATCAGTATTTAAATCATATTCAGCGCTATCGTTTAATCCATCATTATCTGAATCAGAATCAAATAAATTAGTTTGTCCATCATTATCTGGGTCTGAATCCCATTCATCACCCCAATATTCTAATTCATCTCCATCACTTAGACCATCGTGATCTGTATCATTATTGGTAACATTTGTAAAATATGTAAATAATTCAGCACTATCATTTAATCCATCGTTATCAGAATCAGGATTTGTTGGGTCGGTAGAATATTGATGAATTTCATCTCCATCACTAATTCCATCACCATCTGAATCATTGTTTTGAGGACTACTTCCATACCAATCTTCTAAAGCATTAATTAATCCATCACCATCTGGATCTGCAGTTAAATTCTGTATGTTATATGTGTGGGTAGAATTTGTAATATTTAATAGATCTTTTGCAGTAAGATTGAATAAAAGTTCTGTGCTCTCATTTAGTCCGCCTGGAATATTAATACTAAAATCAAAAATATCTCCAAATTTACTCGGATCTTTAAGAATATCAGATGTAATTCCATCTTTTTTTAATTGATAAAATAATTCAATTGAAGATTCATTGAGACCTGCATATAAATCAAAGATTTTCATTGAAATTACAATGTTTTCATTTGTGGGAATATATACTAAAGAGTCTAATTCAAATAAAGGTCCCTTTGTATCTTTGTAAAATGTAAATGTGAATGAATTATTTTCATATATATTTTTTGCATCATCAAATACTTTGAAATATAAAATATGTTTTCCATCATCTAAATTATCCCATTCAGTTTGAAGAAGATTAAAATTATCTTCATATCTTTTTATAGATGTGTCATCTGAGAAAATAAGAGTCCATCCTGTAGTATTGTTACCTGAAGGAGTATTTGAGTCTATTTTATAGTATGCCTTATCTAATGCAACCTCATCATAAAAATCAATATCTAAAGTTGGATTTGATTTAAAAGATTGATTTTGTAGTGTTTTAATTTCAAAATATGGCATTTTAGTATCTTTGTAAAATAACCAGAAAAAATCATTTCCATCTATAATATGGCCGAATTTATCCCAACATTTAAAGTATACTACATGTAAACCTTCAGGAGAATCATTCCATGTATTAAAATCCATTAAAAAATCATCTAAATAAAGCATATTATTATAATCAATAAATAACGGAGTCCAACCCGTAGTTTTATTTCCTTCAGGTTCATAAGAATCAATTTTGTAATAAGCACTATCTAGGGCACAAGTATCAATAAAATCAATATCCATTTTTGGAGTCTCGTTATAAAATTGTGCGCTATCTGTATTTATCATAATAATTGGAATTTCAGTATCTTTGAAAAATTGCCAAGTGACTAGATTATAGTTTCCAACATCATCTTCTGCATAAAAATAAATTGTATGTGTTCCTTCTGATAGAGAAGACCAATTTGAATCAGATATTCCCCATGTGTTATTTTCCCATATGTTATTTGTTAAATTTTTAAATAGAAAATACCACTCTTTATTATCAAATTTATATTTTGCAAAGCTTAAGTTAAAATTGTCTTCAAATCTAATATTAATTATAGGGGATATATTATAGTATTGTCCTTGTGATTCAGATATAGAATCCATAGTTGGTTTTGAATGATCGAATCTGAACTTAAAATATTTATATGTCAATCTACCTAAACTATCATTTGTCCAAACATCAATATAGTAGTATCCATTATGATAAGAACAATCTATATCATGAGGATATTCTAAAGTATAATTATCTGATCCATTGTTAAACCACACTTTATCTAAGGTAGTATCTACAATATCTAGATCAATTAATGGAGAATTTGTAAATGATTCATTTTCAGGAGATATCAAAGTTATAGTAGGATATATCCGATCAAAAATAAATATATATGAAGTAATATTTACATTATTTGCTGAATCGTTTGTTCCGACAGTTAATTCATATCTATCTTCTTTATCTAAGGATGCAGAAATATTGAAAACACCATCAGAGAAATTTTGTATAGTTTCTTCTTCATTATTCCAATAATACCATACTTTATCAATTCCTACATAATCATCTAAAATTGATAGATTTATCCATGTTGTATTTGTTGAAGAATTATTTGTAGGGTTTATAATTTCAATTGTTGGTGTTACATGATCAAATATAAATTCAAAATATTTATAGGAGACATTTCCTAAAGAGCTATTTGCCCATATCTGGATTTTATATTCTCCTTCATAATGTGAAGAGTCTATATCATATGGTGCATCTAGGCTATAATTCCCTGATCCATTATTAAACCAAACTTGATCAAGGCCAGAGAAAACATCTGCCACTGATAAATCTAGCCAATTTGCATTGGTAGTTGAATTATTTGTTGGTAAATTAAGTAAAATTGCTGGTTTCATTTTATAAAGTGATTTAACTTCCGCATTTGATAATGTACGATTATAAATGTGAACTTCATCAATTAAACCATTCCATAAATCAGAAGCACCTCCTCCATCGTGTCTTCTTCCAATTCTCCAACCATTTGTTCCAGAAGGCAAATCTCTATTGATATCGCCAGATACAGCAACTTGAACACCATCTCTGTAAATTTTTATAAAATGACCATCATATGTCGCTGCAACATGAATCCATTGGTTAAGAGAAAAATTTGCATCTTCAGAAATTTTTCTCCAACTTCCATCATAAAAACCAGCACTTAAAGCATGATTTGAACCTTCTAAAAACAATTCAAATTCAACATTACCATCACCAGTATACGCTTCACTTATTATACCTCTATATACACTAGATTCAAAAAGTGTCCTCGAATAAACCCATGCTGAAACAGTTATTTGGTTTTCTATCTTTTTTGATAAAACATTTTCTACTGTTATATAATCATCTTCACCGCTAAAATTAAGTGTATTTTCGACTTTTCCTGCTACCCAATTTGATGAATCCATATTATTTAAAAATCCATCATTAACGTATCCCGAACTATCATATGCGACATTTCCTATGTCTTCATCAAATTTTAGATGTAATAATAAACTAGAATCATCTGAGATATGCATAACAAATTTTAAATCATTATATTGATCAATTTGTACTAAAGTAGAATTATATATTCCTATTGAGGGGCGTTCAGCAATTACATTATAATATATTCCTGATGTAATATTAACTCTAGTTGTTCTATTTTGAAAATATTCTAAAATTTTAAAATCAACATTTCCTTTTCTATCAGTATATCCAGAACAAATTGTATCTCCTGAAGTTTCATTTATAATCTTAATTGAAACATTAAGTGAATACATCAGATTTGATACAACATTTATTTTAGTAGTCCAATATTTATTTATATAACCTTCAGTTGTATTATCAAAATCGGCAGTTGAGAAATTACTATTTATTATTGATATATTTTCATTTGAATCAAAATAAATATCGCTATTTGAATTATTATATATCTGAGAATTTTCTAAAGTGAATTTTGAGCTATTTACATAAATCCCATATTTTCCATTTGTAATTTCAAATCCATTTATTTTTACATCATCTGCTGTAATATTTATAGCAGGTTTTTCATTTGTTCCATTAATTATAGGTTTTATAGAACTATATGCTACTAAATTAATAGATTTATTTATATTTATGTTTTCATTGTATATGCCGGATTTTACATAAATAGTTGAGCCTTCTTTTGCATTATTTATTGCATCTTGGATTGTGGCATATTCATTAGGAACGTAGTATCCATACAGTGATTTTATTTCTGTAGAAGATAATGCTCTTTTATAAATCCTAACATCATCAATTATTGCTCTTGCTTGGTCTCCACCTGAATCTGCAGTATCATATCTTGCTGCAACAGAAACATAAGAATTCGATGTACTTCCAGAAATCCCATATTCTATATTTCTTTGAACTCCATCTAAATAAAATTTAGCTACTGAATCATGTATTATACCTACCCAATGATGCCAACTACCCGAAGGAGGATTTTCACCTCTTACTGATACAATTTTTCCATCATAAGTCCTAAATCCATAATGTAAACTATCATCATCCCAATATAAAGCAATAGAATTTCCGCCGCTACCATCTTGCACATCGATATATCTCTCCCAACTATTTCTAGCGTTTCCTGTAATATATATCCATGCAGAAAGCGTAATAGTATTTAAACCTGAAGGGACAACAATTGTATCTGTTTTTACATAATCATTATTTCCATCAAATTCTAGTGCTTTTGCAAATCTTCCATTTACTAAATCTGTATTTGGATCCATATTTTTTAATACTGCATCTATTTGATTTTGTGAATCATCATATGCCTTATCCCTTAGTACTTCATCAAATTTCAAAAAGAAATTTAAGCTAGGATCATCTAAAATAGGCTGAAAAAACGTAAAAACGCTATTTGGGGCGATATGTGCAACTGTGCTATTATATATCTCACAAGGGGTATATTCAACAGTAATATTATAATCTCCTTCTGGAGTTTTATATATTTTATCTGTTCTATTTTGCCAAAATTCATAATATACAAGTCGGACAAATCCATCTTCATCTGTATACCCTGAACATATTTCTTCGTCTGTTGATATATCTGAAATAGTTACTAAAACATCCCACAGGTATCCTGAATTTGACATAACATATAAATCAGTATGTGAATAATGCAAAATAGCACCTTTTGCATAAGGATCAAAATCGATTGTTGAATAATTTGTATCCAATAAAGTAGTATTAAATGAATTATTTATGAAAATATCATAGTTATTATTGTGAATATAGCAGTTAGAAATAG
>CAYQAE010000016.1:5042-27860 GCA_964415445.1 uncultured archaeon
TAGAAATAGTAGTATTTGCACCACTTATATGAATACCATAAAATCCATTTATAATCTCAAAGCCATTAATATTTACGTTATCTGCTGTTATATTTAAAACTACATTATTATTGGATCCATTAATTATAGGTTTTGTAGAGTTATGTGCAAATAAATTAATTGACTTATTGATAACTATATTTTCATAGAATGTATCTGGGCCTACGTATATATCATCACCTTCAGATGCATTATTTATAACTTCTTGAATTGAAGTATTATTGTTGGGAACATAAGCTCCATAAATGATTTTTACTTCATCTTCAGACAAAGCTCGATCATATATACGCAAATCATCAATTATTCCATTAAACCATTCTTCTGTTTTACCTCCATTAAAAGAAGATGCCTCTGATCCAACACCTACAAACCCATATCTAACTGTCCCATCACCTAAGCTACTTCCTCCCCAGTTTTTCTCAGCATCAAGATTTCCATCCACATAAATTCTTTTTTTGGCAGAGGCAACATCATAAACGCCTATGACATAATGCCAGGACCCATCATCAACTGAAGTACTACCCGACATATCATCTATACCATGTGGGCCATCGTTTGTGTTCCAAGTTACTTTTCCAGCAGTACCAGTACTTCCAACGCCATATCTAAAAATTTCACTTCTATCATAGCTTACTATTATCCCATTAGAGCTAGTAGTTTTTATCCATACAGATATAGTAATTCCTTCTGGAAAATATCTATATGTATTCTTTAGAGCAATATATTCGTTATTTCCATTAAAGTCTAAAGCAGAACCAAATTTACCTTCTACCCAATTTGTATTATCCATATTGTATAATATACCATCGTTTCCAGAAGATGAATTATCATATGCATATGTACTCTCATTTTCATCTAATTTAAGATGTAAAATTAAATCTTCTTCAATATTAGCATTTACTAAATTAATTGACAGCAAACAAACTATGAATAACACCCAATTGGTTTTTCCACTAAATTTTTTTGAAATAAACATCATTGCGCTACTCCTCTTTTGAAGATTCATTTTCTATTTTCTCTTCATTTTCCACCTCATCTTTATCTAAATTTTCATCTATTTTGTTCGAAGTTGCAATATCTTCAACTTCTTGTTTTAATTGATTAAGTTGGTCTTGGGATAGTTTTTGGGGCTCATTATTTTCTTTTATCTCATCTTTATTTCTTTTTGATTTTATAATCCCTATAATTGTAGTAAATATGACAATTATTACACCTATTATAATTAAATAAGTTACAGCTCTATCAATATCCTTGTTTTTGAGAGGATCAGTTCCATTTGCAATTTCTTGGCCATCATTTACACCATCACCATCCGTATCTTCATCTATAGGGTCTGTATCGTATTCATTAATTTCTTCACCATCACTAAGTCCGTCTCCGTCTGAATCTGGTATTGTTGGGTCAGTCTTATATATATCAATCTCTTCACGATCTAAAATTCCATCATCGTCTGTGTCTTTATCATTGGGGTCTGTATTATATATATGTACTTCATCTCCATCACCAAGCCCATCCCCATCAGTATCATATTTTGCAGGATCTGTGAAATATTTGTGTACTTCATCTCCATCTGTAATTCCGTCTTTGTCTGTATCTTTGTCTCTTAATTCTGTATTGTAATAAATTTCATCTCCATCAACTAATCCATCATTATCTGTATCTATGTTTTTTGGATTTGAATGTGATTTAAAAATTTCATCATAATCTGTGAGTCCATCTCCATCTGTGTCATTATTTGTTGCATTTGTACTAAAAACATCTATTTCATCTCCATCAGATAACCCATCTCTGTCTGTATCACTTAGTGCTGGATCTATATCTAATTCTAATTCATAACTATCATTTAATCCATCATTATCTGAATCATAGTCTAATAAATTGATTAATCCATCCCCATCAATATCTAAATTCCATTTATCTTCCCAATAATCTACCTCTAGACTATCTATAAGTCCATCAGAATCAGAATCTTGAATTGTAACATTAGTATTATATACAAATATTTCTAGATAATCTGTGAGTCCATCTGAATCTGTATCATTTTTAATAGGATCTGATGAGAAGTTATGCACTTCTAGTCCATCACAAATATTATCTCCATCTGAATCATTATTGTTGATTTCACATCCATACCATTCTTCTAATCCATTTATTAGGTCATCATTATCTGGATCTTCAGTTAAAGATTGAATATTATAATTTATTGAGTAATTAATATTATCTAATATATCATTTGCAGTAAAATTAAATCTAATTTTAGTTTTATCATTTAACTCTTCCAAAAGAAGAAGAGAAAATTCAAAAATACTTCCATTCTGATCTGGTATGATGAATCCATCAATAGTTCCATCTTCTCCAAGATCATAATTCATTTTAACAGAAGAATTATTTAATCCAGAATAAGTATCAGTTATATTCGTTTTAATTAAGATATTTTGATTATCAACATTGTATAAAATAGTATCTAATTCAAATATTGGTCCCTCTGTATCTTTATAAAATGAAAAAGAGTATGTAATATTCTCGTATATGTTGTTTGTGTCATCAAATACTTTAAAATATAATGTATGGTATCCTTCATCTAAATTGTCCCATTGTAATTGAGTTAAATTGAAATCATCTACATATCTTGTCCCTGGATTATCTGAAAAGATATTTGTCCATCCACTATTGTTGTCACCTCTAGGTTCAAAAGAATCTATTTTATAATATGCAGAATCTAGAGAAATATCATCAAAGAAATCTATATCAAATAGAGAATTGCTACTTTTAGATTTGTTCTGCAAATCATTAATTCTAATATAAGGAGCATTTGTATCTTTAAAAAAGAACATAAAAGGATAATTTCCATCATCAATATTGCCAGCATCGTCCCATACTTTGATATATATAATATGTAGCCCATCTGCTAAGTCGTTCCATACACTCTCTTTCATCATAAAGTCTGTGGTATTTACTGCTCCAGAATGATTGATAAATATAGATGTCCATCCAACATCTGAAGTGCCCATAGGATAGTAGGTATCAATTTTATAATATGCAGAATCTAAAGTAAATACATCTGAAAAGTCTATATCTATTAAAAAGGTTTCATTGTAATATTCACCATTTTCTGAATTTATTATAATTGAAGGTACAATTGTATCTTTATAGAAACTCCAAGATACAGAATCATTATAATTTCCTGAATAGTCTTCTACTTTGAAATAAATGGTATGGTGTCCTTCAGAGATAGATGTCCAATTTATTTGTGAAATTTGCCAAGAATTGTTGTGCCATTCTCTTGAGACAATATTATAAAAAATAGGGTACCATACTCCTGTGTCAATCTTATACCATCCTGCAAATAAATCTGCTTTATCTGAAAATCCAATATTTAGGATTGGATTTGATCTATGATATTGATTTTCTAAAGCAGATATTGGATCAATTATAGGAATATTATCATCAAATAATGATAATTTAATATTTTTTGAAGAATTTAGATATGAATAAGTCCAATTTTCGCTATATCCATATTTTTTAGCTGAAACATTGAAAAGATAATTTGTGGTATAATTAACTCTTTTTTCTATATTTTGGAAGTATTCTAATATTGTAAATCTTCTAGTTTGTTCATGTTCTGTAGTCCCTGAAGCTAATTCAATATCTTTATCAAGATTTTCTATTGTGATATATGCAAGCGGAATGTTTCTGTTTATTTTAGTAATTATATCAATATCTATATACCAATATACAAAGATACCTCCAATGTATCCACTTTCAAATCCAACTTTTGATATACTACAATTGAAAAATGAGGTATTTACATTTGATCTAATATATACATCATATGATGCATTAATTTCACAGTTTTTGAATAAGTTTTGATGATCATTTGGGCTTGTATAAACGTATATTCCATAATTGGAAGAGTTAATCTTTTGGTTAATAAATGAATTTTCATTAGCATTTTCTGATATATAAATACCATATGTAATTGAATTTACTATATTCATTTTAAAATAATTATTTTTCGAATT
The DNA here is from genome assembly GCA_964415445.1 of uncultured archaeon. Lineage (GTDB taxonomy): Archaea > CAYQAE01 > CAYQAE01 > CAYQAE01 > CAYQAE01 > CAYQAE01. The sequence goes on from CAYQAE010000016.1 coordinate 9,104, forward strand.
TCCACGAACATAAATACCAACATTAGTTGCAGAAATATTATTTTGAGTGAAATTGTTATACATCGAATATGAATAAACATATATTCCATTACTTGATGATCCAGTTGTATTAACATTGTTTTTATAAAATGTATTTAGATCTGAGTAGGTATCTACACATACGCTGTGTTTTGAGGACCCTTTAGTTAATATATCATTTCCTTCAAAAATATTATTTGAGCTTATATATACTCGAGTGGCATGCGTTGTAAGGCTTACGATATTATTTTGTACTATTGTATTGTAATTTGAAAGTTTGTATAGATATAATCCATAATTTGCTGAGCTTGTTATGTTATTTCCAAAAATAGTATTATACCTTGCATTTGTATGAAGATACATACCTACATTTGTAGAATCTATGGTATTTGCTAAGAATTCATTATATATTGAATTTGAATGTATATATACACCATTGGTAGATGATCCAGTAACTGTGACGTTATTTGATACAAATTCATTATAATTTGAATTTACATCTAACCAAAGACAGTGTTTTGAAGATCCATATGAAACTATAGTGTTATCTGTAAAGTCATTGTATGAGCTTGAGTATAATCTTGTAGAATGAGTTGATAATGAAGTTATACTATTATCTGCGAATGTATTGTAATTGCAATTAGAATAAAGATATACTCCATAATTTGCCTCACTTGTTATTCTATTTTTATTTATAGTGTTATATATGGCATTTGTATGTAGATATATTCCAACAGCTGATGCTAAGATAGTATTATCTGATATAATATTATATTCTCCATCTGGTCTGAGATATATTCCATGGTTAGTTAAACTATGTATTTTATTCTTAGAAATTGTATTATAGCTAGAGCTACTATGTAAATAAATTGCAATATCAGAAGAATTGATTTTATTGTTATAAAATAAGTTGTAAGATGATTTATATAGATATATTCCATAAGTTGATGAGCTATTTATATTGTTGTTTGTGAAATTACAATTTGAGCTTGAAGTCATATATACATCAACAATATTTGAATCTTCAACATTAATACCTTCACAATTTTCGATATATATTCCATGTGCAGATACAGTTGTATTAATTGTAATATTGGATATTGTTACATTTTTACATTCAATAAAAATTAAAAAGCCAGCATTTACTGCTAAATTATTATCTATAAGTTTTTTATCAGTAATTTCAATATTTGATTTTTTATAATAGAAGTTGAGGATTAATTGTTCTCCGTTGAATTTATTATTTATAAAATTATTTTCATATAAATTTGTAAGTGTATCAGTTGGTATTTTAATTGCACTTGTCCCAGTAAAATTGTTTTCTATAAAATCATTGTATAAAGACGTTGAATAGAGATATACTGTTTCATGTGATAAACTTGTTAAGGTATTATTAGTGAATGTATTATTTAAAGCTGAATAAAGGTATACAGCATAACTTGCAGAAGAAGTTACGTTATTTTTACTAAATATATTAAAATCGGATCCAGGACGGATATAAAAACCAACACTTTTTGAGGTAATATTATTTTCCAAAAATATATTGTAGTCAGCATTGTCTTGTAAGTAAACACCATACCCTAAAGTTTCAATTATATTTTTTGCAAATTCATTATGATCGCAAGAACTATCTTCTAAATAGATGCCATGTTTTTTTGAAATAATTTTATTTTGTGTAAAATTATTGTAATCTGAATTATCTCGTAAATAAATTGCCTTTGTCCAACTTCCACTATATTTCGCTTCCATATTATTTTCTAAAAATAAATTATAATTTGATCTAGACAAGTATAATGCATTTTCCCCACCACTAATGTTATTTCCTTTGAATGTATTATTATTTCCTTCCCACATCGAAATAGAATAATAATAACCATCATCTGGAGAAGTTATGATATTATTTAAAAATAAATTATTATTACTTCTAGAAATTTCTAAAGGACGACCCCATTTTACTGTAATATTGTTATTTATGAAAGTATTGTTACCTCCATAAGATAAAATAACACTCCTGCTAGCATTATTTATATTGTTATCAACAAATATGCTATTAAAACAATATTCTAACCACAAAGGATAGATATAATTATGGTCGGAAAACCAAGTTATATTATTTTTTGTTAAATTAATATATGAGCTAGAAACAAATAAAGCACTTTTAATTTCAGAATTAGAAATAGATATGTTTTTACATGATTTTGCATAAATTCCTCTACTCTCTATTGATGTTTTGAATGTAACATTTTGAATAGTTATATTCTCACATTCTATAAAAATTAGGACTCCTAAAGTAAGAGATTCATTTTTACTTGTAAAAATTAAATCTTTAAATTCCAAATTTGATTCATTATAATAAAAATTGAATGTTAATTCTTCTCCGTTAAGGATATTATTGGTGAAATTGGTATAAAAGAATGTTTCTGGATCTCGATCAGAAACAATGACTATTGGAACAGAATCGTTGCAACTCATATTATTTTCAATAAACTTATTATAATAGGCTTGATACGCATATTCACGAAATTCAATTATTCCTTTTTTTGGTGATAAACTTGTTATTGTATTTCTTTTAAATATATTATATTGGGCACGATCTTCAAAATAAATAGGGGCAGAGTATGTATCATTCAATGCTGTAATATTGTTCTCTGTGAAATTGTTATATTTTGACTCCCAACTTATGGATAAAGGATTTGTGGCAATTATTTTGTTTTTTGAAAAATAATTATATGAACTTCGACGAAGTTCAATTCTAGAATTTTCTAAATGATTATTATTGAATATAAGGTAACTTGATTCATAAAGCATTATATAGCCGCTATTAAATTTATTATTTGAAAAATTATTGTAATTAGAATTTTCATAAAACCTAATACTAGTAGAAATATTATTTTCAAAAAAGATATTATTTGATGCTTTTCTATCAAATTCAATATTTCTTGATGACATTATATTGTTTTGTGAAAATATATTATACTCAGCAGTATCAAAATATATGACATAGTTATTATTAGTACTAATATTATTCCCATAAAATTCATTATAGCCACTATTAATTATATAAACACCATAATCAGTAGATTTAATGATATTTTGAATAAATTGATTGTAATTAGAGTCTTCTAGTAAATATATTCCGTGTTTAGAATTAATTTTATTTTTGAAAAACACATTATGGTTTGTTTTTTCATATAAGTAAATAGCCCAATTAGTATCGGTACTGAAATTATTATCCGAAAAATTACAATAATTACTATTTATTAAATATAGACTTTTATATGAAGTAATAATCGTAAGCCCTGTGATATTTACATAATTTATATCACTAATTGTAATCCCTACACCACTCCCACCATCAATAATAGGTTTTGTAGAATTATATGCCAATAAATTAATTGATTTGTTAATAATTATATTCTCGTTATATATGCCAGGATAAATTTTAATTGTGCCACCTTCTTCAATAAGATTTATAGCTTCCTGGATTGTTGGACAGTTTATAGGTACATTTAACCAGAGAAGGGGTGCTAGATTAAAATTTATTTTTGTATATTTATTTATATATCCATCCCACCCATCAGATAATGAATAATATTTCACAGAGATATTGTAAAGTATATCTGGGCTATTATATTGATATGTTTTATTTTGCCAATATTCTAAAATTTCAAACCTTGCAAGTCCATTTTCATCTGTGTATCCTGAAAATAATTTGTATCCTTCTGAATTTGTAATATTTACAAAGACATCTGATAGTAGCACATTTGAATCTGAATTTACATAAATATCTGTATACCAATATACTAATACTTTGCCGCTAGATAGAGGACTAAATTCAATAGTAGAATATGTCGTATTCAAAAGAGAAGTATTTGAAGATGAATTTATATAAATGTCATAAGTGTTATCATGGATATAACAACTAGAAATACTAGTATTTGAGCCACTTATATAAATCCCATAAATACTATTTATTATTTCAAATCCTGTGATATTTACATTATCTGCTGTTATATTTATTGCCCCTTCAATTATTGAGGTATTCAAAAGAGAAACTAAATTGATTGATTTGTCAATGGTTAAATTTTCTATATAAATATTATTTTTTATATAAATAGTATCACCATCATTTGCATTATTTATTGCTTTTTGAATTGTGGAAAATTCATAGGGGACTTTGCATCTATACATTGCATTTATTTCAGATGCAGAAAATGATCTGTTATATATTCTAACTTCATCAATTAGACCTCTATACCAATCATAATTTTGAAAACCGTCATATCCTAAATATAATTTATTATTATCATTGACAACATCGTTTGTGTTTTTAACAGATTTATCTAATAGTCCATTGATATAAATTTCTTGTTTATCTAAATTAGAATCAAAAACAAAGGTAACAAAATACCATTTATTAGTTGAAAATATTGTATTACTAAATATCTCATTATTTGTAATTTTCCAACTTATTCTTTGGTCATTCTCACGAATATAACTTCTAAATCCTCCGCCATTATCTTTAACTAGCCATTGTCTATTGTCACCTAAAATTTGTGTGGGATATAACCAAGCAGAAATAGTAATTTCTGTAGCAGGTGTATCAAATTTTTCAAATTCAACATAATCATCCATTCCATCAAAATCAAGTGCTGTTCCAAACCTACCTTCGACCCAATCTGCTGAGTCCATATAATTTAATATTCCATTATTTTCATATCCTGAGCTATCATATGCAATTGTACTTTTATTTTCATCTAATTTTAAATATAGTAATAAATTGGCTTCATCTGATATTTTTTGGATGAAATTAAACTTTATTTGAGAATCAAGTTGTAAAACAGTGCTATTTTGTATATTTGGAAAACGATAGATTGAAATTTTATAATCTATATCTGAAGTAAAATACTTTGTGTATGTTCTATTTTGCCAGTATTCTAAAATTTCAAATTTTATATATCCATTTTCATCTGTATATCCTGAACATAATTCATATCCTGTCGATAAGTTACTAATATTCACTGAAACATTATACAATGGATATCCTAAGTTTGTAATTGTATATATTTCAGTAGGCCAATAACGAAGAATTTTACCTGTGGCAAGAGGATTAAAATCAACTGATGAATAATTTGAATTGTATAAAATTATATTTGATGTTGTATTTAAATATAAATCATAATTATTCTCATGAATAAGACAATTTTCTATTTTTATATCTGCTCCAGATAAAGAAATTCCATAATTCCCATTTACAATTTCAAATCCGGAAATATTTACATTATCTGCTGTTATGTTAATGGTAGGTTTGTCTCCAGTACCATTGATTATAGGTTTTGTAGAATTATATGCTACTAAATTAATAGATTTATTTATAATTATGTTTTCGTTATAAGTTCCTGGTTCAATATAAATAGTATCTCCTGCACTAGCTTCATTTATTAATTTTTGAAGATTTATTTCTTTTAAATATAAGTTATATATTTCACTATATGACAGAGCGCGATTATAAACTCGTATTTCGTCCATTTGACCATCAAATGCTTCATTATTTCTTTCAAAAACTCGACCTATAACAAATTTATCTCCTTGATCCCTAAAATTTGAATTTGATGTTCTTGTGCCTATATTTATTCCATTTCTAAAAATAGATTGTTCTTTAATATTTGAATCAAATCTAAATACTAAAAAGTACCAAACAGAATGAGGCCATGCTCCAACGTAATTTAGGGCATCTGAATAAAAGTCAAGAGTTAATCTACTATCGCTTCTAAAACCAATATGTAATTCTTTATAAGAATCCCAAGGTGAAGCTCCTTTAAAGAACATATAATCATTTGAAGGATCATTATCTAATTTTAACCAGCAAGCAATTGTAAAACTCTCATCTAGCAAAAAATTTGGAGTAGCTATTTTCACATGATCATCAACACCATCAAAATCTAGTGCATTACCATTTTGTCCTACTATCCAATCTTCAGTTGAATTCATATTGTATAATATACCATCATTACTATATCCTGAACTATCGTAGCTTATAACGCCTGAAGTTTCATCAAATTTTAGATACATTACTAAATCTGTTTCATTTGAGATAAATTGAGTAAATGAAAAATAATAATTTGAATCTAAATATGAATTTGTAGTATTATAAATTGATGGCTCAGCTCGTTTTATTGAAATATTATATTCGACATCTGTAGTGATATTTTGTCTATGCGTTTTATTTTGCCAATATTCTAATACATTAAACTTAATGAATCCAGCTTTATTTGTGTGCCCTGAATATATTTCTTTACCAGTTGATAAGTTAGTAATATTTACTAAAACATTTTGTAGAGGATAACCTAAATTTGATTCAACATAAACTTCACTATACCAATATTTATAAATTTTACCTGTTGCTAACGGACTAAATTCTATTTTAGAGTAAGTTGAATTGATAAGATAAGAGTCTAAATCTGTATCTATTAATATATCGACATTATTTCCATATAAATTTGAATTTTGCAAAACTAAATTAGCATGGTTAGTATAAATTCCATATTTTCCGTTTGTAATATTGACTCCTGTAATATTTACATAATCAGCATTTATTGTCAAGACGTTATTTTCATTTGTTCCATTAATTGTAATCTGTGAATCTAATCCAACTAAGTTTATTGATTTATTTATTATTAAATTTTCATTATAGACCCCAGTGGGTAGAAAAATAGTATCTCCTTCATTTGCATTATCTATTAACTTTTGAATTGAACCCCAATTTAAATATGAGTATAGAATTTCGTAATTAGATAAAACACGATCATATATCCTTAATTCATCCATATATCCTGCAGGCTGGCCTCCTCCCCCTATATTCCCTATTACTTCTAAAGGATAATTCCAGCTACTAAACATGGAAGTAGTTGAGCCTTCATATTTTCCATCGACATAAAGATCAGCAGAAAGAGCATGATATACAACTGCATAGTGGTGCCATTTATTGTCATCAGGCACATGATATCCAAAACCATATCTTCCAGAATTGTAAATACTTAATTCAGCATTATTTTGATCTGGTCGATAAAGTAAATAATGATAAGTTCCTCCATCTCTACAAAGTAATGTCCTCCAAACATTTTGTGCAGTATGGCTTGATCTTTTATGCCAAAATGTAATTGTAAAGTTATTATTTAATTTTTGATATGGTGATATCATTATTCTATCATTTGAAGATTCAAAAAATAGAGCATTGCCTCTCTTTCCATCTACCCAATTTGTTCCATAAATTGTACCATTATTCTTATAATTAGAACTATCATATACAATTTGACCTGATTGTTCTTCGAATTTTAAGTGCATAAGAAGAGTTTCATCATCTGATCCACATTGAATTATATGTAAAACAGTATAAGAACCAATACGAGTTAAAGATTCATTAGATGTTTTTTCATATTGTGTAATCACTTTATAATTGTCATTTGTTGTATAGTTATGTCTATGTGTTTTGTTTTTCCAATATTGTAATATTGAAAATCTTTTTAATCCTTCTTTATTTGTATAGCCATAAATAATTTCATTAGGTGTATTTAGATCATTAATACTTACAAAACCATTAATTAGAGGTTCATAGTTTTCTTTAATTACATATATATCTATATACCAATATAAATATATTCCACCTGTAGCTTGGGAATTAAAATCAATTTCTGAAAAAGTACAATTAACTATAGAATTATTGCTATTTGTGTTTACATAAATATCTACACCTGTCTCGCTACCGTGAATATAATCTTCTGTTATAGTACAATTATCTCCACTAATATAAATACCATAATTCCCATTTACAATTTCAAACCCACTAATGTTTACATTATCTGTTGTGATATTAATTACGGGGCTATTTTTTGTTCCGTTGATAATTGGTTTTGTTAAATTATATGCTACTAAATTTATGGATTTGTTGATATTTATATTTTCATTGTAGGTATTTGAAGTTATTATTATTGTATCTCCTTCTTTTGCATCATTGATTATTTTTTGAAGTGATCTATCTTCTAAAAATAGATTAATTATCTCTTCAGACTTCAAAGCTCTATTGTATATATTTAATTCATCTATGATTCCATTAAATTTATCTCCTCCAACACCTGTATCAAAACTAGAAGCTTCAGACCCCGCTCCTACAAAACCAAATCTAGTAGTGCCGTCTCCTAATATTTCTCCGCTCCAACTTTTTTCTGCATCAAGATTTCCATCAACATAAATTAACTTTTTTGCGCTATATGGATCATAAATACCTACGACATGGTGCCATATACCATCATCCACTGATGTGCTACCAGACATGTCATTTGTTCCATGAGGGGCATTATCTGTGTTCCAAGTTACTTTACCAGAAGTTCCACTACTTCCAACACCAAATCTAAAAATTTCACTTCTATCATAACTTACTATTATACCTGTGGAGCTAGTTGTTTTTATCCAAGCAGAAATGGTAATCCCATCTGGAAAATATTGATAACTATTTTTTAAAGCAAGATATTCATCACCGCCATTGAGTTGTATTGCTTTACCTATTTTGCCATCCACTATATTTGAAGTATCCATGTTACGTAAGTATCCATCATTAGCATATAATGATTTATCATATGCTATGCCATCATGTATATAATCAAATGTAAGATCTAGATATGTATCTTCATCTATTGGGAGATATTGTGTAAAATTCAAAACTACATAATGATCTAACTTTGTTATTGTAAAATTGTGAATATTATGTAGTATTTTTTGGATTGAGATATTATAGCTATAATTTGTTGTTAAATTAGTTCTGTGGGTTCTATTTTGAATATATTCTATTATTTCAAATCTTATAAATCCCTCCTCATTAGTATAACCTGAAAATAATTCATTTTTTGTTGAATTTGTTATATTTACGAGAACATAATTTATAGGAAATCCTAAATGAGATTGAACATATATATCAGTATACCAATATACATTTATTATTCCAGAAGATAGTGGATCAAATTCGATTTTTGAATAAGTACAATTAATTATAGAATTATTGCTATTTGTGTTTACATAAATATCTGTATTTGTCTCGCTATCGTGAATATAACATTCTTTTATAGTATTATTTTCTCCATTTATATAAATTCCATGTAATCCATTTACAATTTCAAATCCACTAATGTTTACATTATTTGTTGTAACATTCAATACTGGTTTATCATCTGTTCCATTAATTATAGGTTTTGTTAAATTATATGCTACTAAATTTATGGATTTATTAATAATTAAATTTTCATTAAAAGTCCTAGTTGGTAATACGAATGTATCTCCATTATTTGCATCATTAATTATTGCTTGAAGAGATCTATTTTTTAAAAATAAATTAAATATTTCATCATTTTTTAAATTTTTATTGTAGATATATACTTCATCGATTTTTCCTGCAAAATATTCATTATTGCCCGGATTTTTTCCAATAGAAATGTTGTTATCATTTTCATCGTAACTAATTGTAGACGTAATAGATTCTACTCCATTTTTATAAAATTTAATCCCTTCTCCTGGAATAAAGACAGCAGCTATATGTTGCCACTTATTTATTTCCACATAAAAACCTGTATTCCATGATCCACTTCCTGTAAAGACTCTCCATTGATTTCCTTCTCTTAAAAGACTCCAATCAAAACCACCGCTATCTGAACTAATTACATGGTGTCTACCACTACTAGTACTATTTGGATAAACCCAAGCAGTCATAGTAATCCCAGATGAATCACTGGATTGTTCTATATCTAATAAAGTAGATACTACATCATCACTACCATCAAAATAAAGAGACTTTCCAAATTTACCATCTACCCAAGTAGAATCATCCATATTATATAAAGTACCATCATAACCATATAATGATTTATCGTAGGCAATTTCTCCAGAATTTTCATCAAATTTAAGATTCAATAATAAGTTTTTATCATCATTAGGCACTGTTTGGATAAATTTGATTACAGAATAAGATTTTATTTGAGATATTGTACTATTTTCTATATTTAATGAAGCTCTTTGAATAGAAAAATTGTAAGTTAAATTTGAATTATTTAAACTAAAGCTAGAGTTTCTCCAACCACTTAAAATTTCAAATCTTACATTTCCATTTTTATCAGTATATCCTGAATGGGTATTATTTGAGTTTATATCTGTAGCATTAACTAATACATTTAATATTGGATAACCTAATTTTGATAAAACATATAAATCAACACACCAGTAACTAAGAATTTTACTTGTAGTAAAAGAATCGAAGCCAGCTGATGAATAATTTGAATTATATAAAGTTATATTTGATGTTGTATTCAGATACAAATCATAATTATTATCATAAATAGAACAATTATCTATTATTAAATTCGCACCAGATACCGAAATTCCATAAAATCCATTTTTGATTTCCAAGTCTTTAATGTTTACATTATCTGCTGTTATATTTAATACTGGTTTATCATCTGTTCCATTAATTATAGGTTTTTTTGAATTAAATCCAACCAAATTAATGGATTTATTAACAACTAAATTTTCATTATATTCATCTAACTTTAAATAAATTGTCTCGCCTTCATTTGCATTATTTATAGCTGTTTGAATCGTAGAATAGTCTCCAGGAACAAAAACAGAAGTATCTAGGTCAGTTATCAAGATGTTATCAAATTTATTACTTGCTGCCATTTTTGAAGATGGAGTATATATATGTAAATAACTGATTTTATCATCGCCATCTACATCATAGCTTGAAATTGACTCTATATAAGATTCATCTACATATATATCTACTTTATGTAAAGTCGCATCATATTCAAATTTAAGCGAAATATAATCCGAATCACTATAAGAAGTTGAATGGCTATATGATGTGGCTCCTAAAATATTAAATTTCCAATAACTCCATCCTGAATTTGCTATACTTTGAAAAGAAAAGAGAGTATTTCCTGAAGAATCTTTAAATGCAAGAATAACTTCATCATTATATGAAGAATGCCATTTAGATGTAAAATCGAATTCAATTCTACAATTGCCAGCTTCTTGATTTAAATCCCTTTTACCTTGTACTCCCGAGCCATATTGGCTGTCTGTAACTGTAAGACATTCTGCAAACCGCCCTTCTCGTATATCAAAATAATTATAAGAGGTATGTGAGTCCACAACATCATACCAATTATCGGGCGTGGTTCCAGTAGGTTGCCCATTGAAATCTTCATTAAGATAAATATTTGCTTTACAAAAACTGAGATTAGGAATAAAAAATAGTATATATAATGAAACAATGTATATAATTTTTTTTATCCATTTTTCATCTGAAATAACCAACATTGTGCAACTCCGCAATTTAGATAAATAAATTATCTACAACAATATATTATTTTTAAAATATATAAACTTATTGTTTTAAATTATATATTAAAATTAAAAAAATATAAGTGGGTTATAAACCCAATACATCGAACATATCGAATATCCTACCTTTATTTCTGTTTTCATAGGCAAATTTAACAGCTCGTAATGTTCCTGCTGCAAAACAATCTCTAGTTTGTGCTTTGTGAGCAAATTCAATTCTCTCTCCGGCTCCTGAATAGAGTATAGTATGCTCCCCTACAATATCACCTGCTCTAATTGCATGAATACCTATCTCGTCTTTTGGTCGCTCTCCTACATCTCCCTCTCGTCCGTATTTAGCAACTTTATCTAAATCTCGACTTAAAGCTTCAGATATTATTTTTGCAGCTTTTTTTGCAGTGCCAGAAGGTGCATCCTTTTTCCTGTTGTGATGCATCTCAATTACTTCAATATCATAGTCTTTCAAATATTTAGTGAGAATCTCAGCCATCTTAAAGAATATATTTACTCCTACTGCCATATTAGGAGCAATTACTGCTGTAACATTATTTGCTTTAGCTTCATCTTCTATCTCTTTTTTCTGATCAGCACTAAATCCAGTTGTGCCAATCACTAAATTAACTCCATGTTTTGCAACTTTCTTTGAATTTGATACTGCAGCTTCAGTTTGGGTAAAATCTATGAATATATCAGGTTTAGTTGAATCTAGAACTGAATCTATGTCTTCTACATCTGAAATTTTTGTATCAATCTCTTTTTCACCTAAAAATAGGCCTAAATCTTTGCCTTCATTTGGATCATCTGCTGCAATTGCAGATACTACTTTTATATCACTATCTTTAAGTAGATGCCTAGCTACCATAGAACCCATGCGACCCGTTGCACCTGACATACAAACTTTAATCATCTACATCAATCCTATATCTTTTAGAGCTGCTTTTATTTTTTCCTTATTTTGAGCAAGTGGCTCAACTAAAGGTAATCTTAATTTTCCAGCAGGTCTTCCTATCATATTCATTGCGGTCTTAATTGGAATTGGATTAGTTTCAATGAACATGTCTTTGCAAAAATCATAAATTTCTGTAAATATCTCTCTCCCTTTCTTTATATCATCTTCTAACATTGCATTACACATACTAGATACTTTATCTGGTATCATATTAGATACAACTGATACCACCCCTTTTCCACCTATTGCCATAAGGGGCATAGTTATATCGTCATTTCCAGACATTACACTAAAATCAGATGGTGCATTTTTGATAATTTTCATGCATTGATTGATATCTCCACTTGCCTCTTTAATTCCTATGATATTATCAATTTCAGCTAATCTTAGAGTAGTTTCTGCTTCTATATTCTTTCCAGTTCTAGAAGGTACATTATAAATTACTAAAGGTATATCAATACTATCAGCTAGAGTTTTGTAATGCTGATATAGGCCTTCTTGGGTGGGTTTGTTGTAATATGGACATACTATCAATACTGCATCTGCACCTGTATTTTGGGCATGTTTGCATAAATCTAATGATTCTGTAGTATTATTACTTCCAGCACCAGCTAGTACTGGAACTTTTCCATTAACTTGATCTACAGCAATATCTACTACCTTTTTATGTTCGGCATGGCTCATTGTAGCAGATTCTCCTGTTGTACCTACAGGGAGAAGTCCATGTATCCCATTTTCAATTTGAAAATCAATATTCTCTCTATATCCTGCTTCATCTATTTCATAATTGTCATCAAAAGGCGTAATTAATGCTGTATAGGAACCTTTCAGTTTCATTTTAATCACATTATAAAAATCCAAAAATGAACTAATTTATGATTTTCGAAAATTGATTTTTTTATAAAAGATATCATCATAGTTGTTATAAAGATTTGGAAATCTTCTTAAAAAAGAAGTTACTGTCTCCCCTGGTGGCTCAATCTGGTAGATGGAATTTTTCCAGCTAAGAGCAGTCGGCTGTAGACCCAAGACTGTAGCTACCGACGGGTTGGGAGTTCAAATCTCCCCCAGGGGACTTTTTATTTCATCTGTATTACAAAATTATAAACAAATTGTGTTATTTTCTCTAATTGATCAAAATCTATTATCTTGATATCATCTTTTTTAGTATGATTATATATATGTTGTTGATTTGTTATAAATAATGTTTTTATCCCTTTTTTTTGAAATGGCCAATGATCTGAATGGCTATTGGTCTCTAAATTTGTATTTGCAGATAACTTTTGTTTTTCTATTTCTTTTTTTACTTTTTTTTGAATCACAGAGCTGCAACTTATTTGTAATTTGCTATATTTGCTTCCAACGCCATCTATATTTATCATAAGATCTATATCTTGATATGAATCTGCAAAATATTTTGATCCCCAAAGTCCTAATTCTTCACCACTGAAGGCAACTAACCATATCTCTGATTCTAGATTTATTTGAGATAATAATTTAGAAAGCTCAAGCAAAATAGAAATTCCAGAAGCATTATCTATCGCACCTTGGGTATTAAACCAACTGTCATAATGTGCACCAATTATTATTTTTCTTTTGCCCTCACCTAATTTTAATATGATATTTTTGCTCTCTGAATTTTTTATGTAAGTTTTAATTGAAATTTTTGCATATTTTGTCTTTTTCAATATCTTTCCTTGTTTTTTATCTACAGATATTGCTGGAATCTTACCTAATTTTCTTTTCTTTATTATTCCAGAAGATGCAGGTGCAAGTTGTGAATCTTGCATCATTATAAAAGCTAAAGCCCCGCTTTTAGATACATTTTCATATTTTTCAGTTCTATGTAGATGTGTGGGGTAATTTTCCCATGATTTGGATACTAATGCGATTTTTCCTGCCAAATCTTCATTTTTTATTTCTTTCTCAGTTGCTCCTCCACAATAAACTACCTCCGCTTTTATCTCCCCCGAAGGTGAGTATCCCAAAGCAGTAGCTTCGTATATTTTATTATTGACCTTAAGTTCACTTTTTTTAAAATTCCAAAGATCAATTGGAAATTTTTGTATCTCAACATTTCCATATTTTTTAAAATAATCATAGATTAATTTCTGTGCTTTATTCTCTCCTTTTGAACCTACATATCGAGATCCGATATCATAAGATAGAATAGACAAATTTTTTTTGAAATTATCTAATGACAAACATAACTCCTACCTAATTAAAGTTACAACAATTAGGGCACAAATCGCAGCAATTAAAACGATAGTCCAAATTTTAGAAAATCTTGCTGCTCGCTGATGAGCTTCTTTAAATTCTTGCATACATTTTTCACTACAAAAAGCTTCTTTAGTTGTAATCATCTTCCCACAAGAAAGACAATGTCTATGGTCTTGCATAATAATTACACATCATTGACGAATGATAAATGCTAATCCGGCACATAAACCAAAACATATAATTGCATAAATGGCTGCTACCGGTTTATTACCTTTGGTTGCCACATACATGAATGTATATCCAAAAATAGCACCGAAAACACCGCCTAATAAGGTAAATATGTTTGTATCCATTTTTATGTCCCACATAGATATCTTATAAATCCATTTAAATTTTTTACCATGAAATTTTTTTATGTGCAAAAAAAAATAAAGGAGTATTATAATAAACATTCAAAAGATATTATTACTCTTAAAAGAAGATCTAGACTGGATAAAAAAGAACAAGAGTTATGCATAAAATTTATTCCTAAAAAATCTAATTTAGAAATTTTTGAAGTTGGTTTTGGAACAGGCGATCTCATTAAATCTATCTCTTCTAATTTTGAAGATGCACACATTGTGGGGGTAGAGATTTCAGAGAAGATGTATGATATTGCCAAAAAAGAGTTAGATAGCGCAGATATCTATCTATCTGATTTTTTTAGTTTGCCTGAAAAATCAAAAAAAGAATATGATGTTTTAATTTCTTTAGGAGTAATAGAACATTATAAGAATGTCAAAGGTTTTTTTGAGATTACAAAAAGGCTCATAAAGCAGAATGGTATTTTAATTTTATCTTTTTGTCAATCCTCTTTTTTAGGTAGAATTACGGCTTTCAGATGTAGAAGAAGAGGCTTGCCTACTTATGTTCATAAAGGTAAAAAAATTGAAAATTTATTAATATCCAAAGGATTTAGATTAATAAAAGATATTGATTTAGGTTTCTCACAGAGGATGATGGTTTTTGAAAAAAGTTGATTATGATATCAAAAATTTACATGTTGCATATGATTTAGTTCCTAAAAAAAAGATAATAAAGACTGCAGTATCTAACAGAAGAAGAAAAAAATGGTGGAAATTCAAATTAGGTCGTGTTCTAGATCATATAACTGGTGCAATCAAAATATATTACCCATTTTGGGTTTACTTTTATGAATTGGCTAGTGAAAAAAAGAAATCTAAGATGGATGCAGGAATGCTTATAGATGCATGTCATCCTGAAACTGCTGTTATATTTGGTATACCTCCTCGAGGTCCAATAGACGCTAGTGATTATTTAGTTATTAATCCTATTATAGGTGAAAAAGAATCAGAAGATTTTGCAAAGAGAAAACTAGAAAAAGCTATAGCCCATCAACAAAGGAAAGCTAAATATTTAGGTATGTTTGGAGTAAGTATGGGTTCACCTGAGACTTATAATCTAAAAGACCCTGATCTTATATTTTGGCCTTTTTGGATATTTAGATATGAAGATGAGTATGACAATATTAGATATGGTGCAGTTGATGGGGGAATTAATTTTGAGAATTTCAACAGAAGGTTTAGTCAACTTGCAAGTGGGGTTTTATATTCAAAGATTACAAATAAATTTAAAGAAATTGATAAAGGCTAATGATTATGCATACCAAAAAAGAAATTAAGGACATATTTGAGACTTTAGAAAAACATAACAGATGGAGATCCCATTGTATTAATTTAATAGCTAGTGAAAATGTTACTAGCCCTTTGGTTGATTCTATTTTAATTTCTGATTTTATGCATCGCTATGCAGAAGGTGATCCTTACAAAAGATATTATCAAGGAACACCTTATATTGACGAAATTGAAACTAAAGTTGTAGATGTAGCAAAAAAATTATTTAAGGCAGAATATGTCGAACCAAGACCAATTTCCGGCGGTATAGCTAATTTGGCTGCCCTAAGTGGGCTTACTAAACCAGGTGATAATATTGCAGCTTTATCGATTTCTGCAGGTGCACATATCAGTCATCTTAAATTCGGCCTAGCTGGGATATGTGGTTTGAATAATTTTAAAATACCCTTTGACAGTCGTGAGATGAATATAGATGTGGATAAAACTATTAATCTTTTAGAAAAAGAGAAAATTAAGTTGCTTATTTTAGGAGGTAGCTTATTTTTATTTCCACACCCCATAGAAGAATTAAAAGAAGTTTGTCTTAATTCAAATACTAGAATAATGTATGATGGTGCTCATGTATTGGGTCTAATTGCAGGCGGAAAATTTCAAGATCCACTTTCAGAAGGAGCAGATGTTCTAACATCTTCTACTCACAAAACTCTACCTGGGCCGCAGGGCGGGATATTGCTCTCAAATAATGAAAAATATTTCAAAAAAATGAAACGCAGAGTTTTTCCTGGCATAGTCTCTAATCATCATCTAGCACGTCTTCCTGGGCTTTTGATTGCAATGCATGAGACAATGGAATTTGGAAAACAATATGCTAAGAAAATTTTATCTAATGCTAAAAATTTAGCTCAAGCTCTCTATGAAAAAGGATTTAGAGTTATTTGTGAAGAGAAAGGATTTACACAATCTCATCAGGTAGTTTTAGATGTTTCTAATTTAGGTGGAGGCACAAAAATTGCTGAAAAATTAGAAAAAGCAAATATAATTTTGAACAAAAATTTACTACCTTGGGACCCTATTGATAAAGCAATGAATCCTACAGGTATAAGAATGGGTTTAGCTGAGATGACACGATTTGGTATGGGTAAATCTGAGATGATAAGAACATCTGAATTTTTAGAAGATGTAATTTTAAAAAATAAATCTACAGATAAGGTAAAAAAAGAAGTAAGTGAATTTAGAGAAGATTTTAGCAAAATAAAATTTTGCTATGATAAGAATTATCCTATTGAGATCTAAAGAACTAAAAAATGTTTAGGTTATCGATACAAATAAAAGTATGTATGTTCTAAGACAACTATATTAAGTAGGATAGTTTAAATATTTGAAAAGATTGATGCAAATGTTTGGCGGAAAAAAAGATGAAGATGAGGATAGGATACCAATAGTTCGAGTAGAAGAAATGACTGGAAGTTCTGTAGTAGTTGTTAAGTCATTTACAGATTTAAAAGTAGTTGCAAAAACAATTGGAAAACCAATTCTAAGGTTGCCAAGAGTTGGAAACTCTCAAAAATTTATAGTATTAGATACAAGTATCAAGTTTTCAGTAGAAGTCAAAGTCAAAAAATAATCTTTTTTTATCTTTATTATGAATTATAAAGAAACTTATCTAATATATCTAAAAACAAGTTTCCATGACCATCTTAAATTCAAAAGAGAGATTTCTGAAATAAAGCAACTTATGGAAACTGTTGGATATCAAGCTAAAAAAGTTTTTACTCAAACTGCACAACCTAGACCTAAATATTTTATAGGAAATGGAAAAATTCATGAGATAAAAGATGAAATCAAAAACCAAGACATTGACAAAATCTTTTTAGGAAATATTATCAATTCTAAACAAAAATACAATCTAATGACTTTTTTGGGATTGGCAGTTAATGATTATGTAGATCTAATTTTGGATGTATTTGCCTATCATGCCAAGACAAAAGAAGCAAATTTGCAAATTGATCTAGCTAGACTTGAGAAAGAAGTTCCTTTTTTGAAAGTTGAACTTAGTGAAAAAGTATCAACTGAACATCCAGGTCCAAGCGGTGCAGGTGAGAGAATTTATCATAATGTAGTTACAAATACTTACAGACGAATTAAAAAAATAAAAAAAGCATTAGATAAAATAGTTACCCAAAGAGATCTTCTAAGATATAGGCGACAAAAAAAAGGATATAATGTGGCCTTAGCTGGTTATACTAATTCAGGAAAGACTACTTTATTAAATTCACTTACCAATTCCACTAAATTATTTCGAGATGAATTATTTACTACTCTACAGGCTAAAACTTCTAAATTGAAAAATTCTAGAAATATATTTTTAACTGATACAATTGGATTTATTCAGAATCTACCCCATAGTCTGATTTATCCTTTCAAAGCCACTTTAAGTGAAATTGCTTTTTCTGATTTAATTATGTTGGTAGTTGATATAAGTGACAGTTTAGATATTTAGCCCCCGAAATTATAGGTTGTAAAAATTAGTTATTAGTCGCTTTTTTTAATT
>CAYQAE010000017.1:0-4159 GCA_964415445.1 uncultured archaeon
GGTTGAAATGGTTTTTCTATGAAATCTTTGGCTCCTACTTTTAGTGCATCTATTACCATCGCTTGTTGGCCAAGAGCACTACATACAATTATTTTAGCTTGTGAATCAAACTCAATTATTTCTTTGATAGCATCTAAACCCGACATATCTGGCATAATTATATCCATGGTAACTATATCTGGTTTATATTTTTTATATTTTGCAATACCTTCTTTTGCACAGTCTGCTTCATCTACTACTTCATAATCGTTTTTTGTGTATATATCTTTTAGCATTCTTCTCATGAATTTTGCATCATCGACTATTAAAACATTTGGACACATTTTTTTCTCCTGTTTTTGTTTATAATTATCTTTGTGCGATTAAATAAATTATACAGTAAATATGTTTTTTAAATTTATTTGATTCTATGTCTCTTTTATAATTCTCTTTTGGTCATTTATAATAATATAAGTGTAAAATTGTTTTAATTATTATTTATTAAAATAGATGTCCATTGAGATTTCATTAAAATTTATTGATCTTTGAAATACTTAATTGCACCTAAAGCATTAATAATTTGGGGTTCTTGGGGAATATAAAATTTTTGACCCATTATTGTTTCAAGATATTTTTTAATAGCTATATTTTTAGTTGTTCCTCCAATTAGGGCAATTTTTTTGCTTTTTGGAATAATTGAAGATATTTTTTTTGAAAAACTATAATGAATTCCAGCTAAAACTTCTTCGATTTTATAGCCTTGAACTAATTTTGATACCATCTCAGATATAGCAAAGACTGCACAGGTATTATTTATCTTAGCCTTTTTTTTTGCTTCTAAAGCAATTTTTCCAAGATTTTCTATTTCTAAATTAAAATTTTTAGCAATTAATTCTAAAAATGCTCCAGTTCCTGCACTACATTTATCATTTAAATAAAAAGAATTATCTCTGATATCAATTACTTTGACATCTTGACCTCCAATATCTACAATAACTTCTATATCATCAAAATAATGTTTTATACCATATATTGCACTTGTAATTTCTGTTATTGCTTTTTTATGAGGCACTGACTTTCTAAAATATCCTGTGGATATAATTTTTTCTTTTGGAGATATTTTTTTCAGTAGGTTTTTCCAAAGATGACTTTTGGTAATTTTATAGTCTTTCATTTTGCCTTCTTTATAGTAAACAATTTTTGCAGAAGTACTTCCAACATCTAGTCCTATCATTTTATCGCCTATTTAATATCTCTGAAAAAGCTTCTAATCTTAATTTAGCTTGTTCTGGTGTTTTTTGTGGGATATCTCCTTGGATAGTAATAAAAGGTAGATCAATTTCATCTCTTAATATACTATCTTCTAGGTAGTGATGGCAAGCATATTGTGTATAATGAATTATTCCTTCAATTTTTCTTCTCTCAATTTCTTTATTTATTGATTCTATTCTTCTTTTTATATCTTGGGCAAAAACATAATTTGAATATGATTTGGAAATCTCAGATAAATTTTCACCTGAATATCTTACAAATTCATAAGGCAATTCATCATAAATTATATTTAATCCAAAAGAGAGGGCAGTAGAATGAAAGTCTTTATATATAGGTGGAATACCTATTAATCCTATTTTTAAATTATCTTCTAATTCTAATGTTTTTATAGAATTTAATTCTTTTTTAAATAAATTGAGATTGCTTTTTAGATCGCTAAAGGAGATAAACGTATTAAAATAATCCTGTGGATGAATTTTTCCTTGAATTCTTTCTCTTTCAATATTTAATCCTCTTTTTTTTAAATTTTTTATGATTTTAAAGTATGATGTATCTTTTATTCCTCCTAAAAAATCTTTTAATTTCTTTAGTTGATTTTCAAAATATATTTGATCTCCATCATATGGATAAAATAAATAATGAGTATTAATTCCACTTTTTGCTACTTTTTGTCCCTCAACTAATGCGTTGTGGCAGTCTCCTCCTGCAACTACTACTAGCTTATCAATATCTATTTCTTTTTTTAATATCATTTCTCGCCAAATAGCGCACCAAGCACAGAGTTTTTCAGAAGGAATTTTATCTGAAGAAGTCACATAATTATTTATATCTATAGAAACATTTTTGCAGCTATAAACTAGCTCTGGTGGTACTAATGCAGATATACCTGTAGTTTTCATTATAAATGCCAGTTAAAAATTATAATGGTCTTTATTTTTAGCTTGTTAATATTATTTTTAAGTGTATTTTTATTTTTAATTAAAATAGTTATGAATTTAGAAGACTTTAATTATGATCTATCCCCTAATATGATAGCCCAAAAAAGAATAAAACCTTATCATAATTCTAATTTGATGGTAGTAGGTGATAACTCTTTTAAGCATAAAAAATTTTATCAAATAATTGATTATCTAGATTGTGGAGATTTATTAGTTTTTAATAATTCAAAAGTTATTCCTGCTCGTTTTTATGTCCATAAAAACACAGGTGGTAACGTAGAAGTACTTTTGCTTAATAAATTGAACCAAAACACTGCTTTATGTTTGTTAGGTGGAAAAAAGTTAAAGGAAAATACCTCTTTGGAGATGGATTCTGATGAATTTAGAGTTTCAATTGATAAAAAAATAGGTGGAGGTAAATTTATACTTAAGTTTTGGCCTGATGTAGATTCTTTAGTTAATAAATTTGGTGAGATGCCAACTCCACCTTACATAAAGAAAAATATTGATTCTTTTGATGATTATCAAACTGTATATGCAGATAAAAAAGGTTCAGTTGCAGCACCTACTGCTGGTTTTCATTTTACAGATGAATTGATCAATAAATTAAAATCTAAAGGAATAAAAATTGCATATATTACATTACATGTTAATATGGCAACATTTTCTCCGGTTAGAGTTGAAGATATAACCCAACATAAGATGGAACCAGAATATTATGAGATAGATAAAAAAACAGCTGATTTAATTAATGAAACTTTATCTAGCCAAAAAAAATTAGTTGTAGTGGGCACAACTACCTTAAAATGTTTAGAAAGTTCTTATTCTAATAAAATTATTTCAAAAAGTGGATTTTCTGATCTTTTTATATATCCTGGATATAAATTTAAGTTAGATGTTGATATGCTTGTTACAAATTTTCATCTTCCAAAATCAACACTTTTGATGTTAGTTTCTGCATTTTTAGATAAAGAAACTATTTTAAGAGCATATAGGGAAGCAATAAATAATAATTATCGTTTTTATAGCTTTGGAGATGCTATGTTACTCTGTAGATGATTTAGATGTTTGAAATAATTGCTAAAGATTCTAATGCTAGGCGTGGTATTTTAAAAACAAATCATGGTAGAGTTAATACTCCTTGTTTTATGCCGGTAGCTACAAAAGCAACTGTAAAGACTTTAAGTCCTCATGAATTAGATCAATTAGGTGCAGAGGCAATTATATCTAATTCATTTGTTCTTTCGCTAAGACCCGGACTTGATACAGTGGGTGATCTTCACAAATTTATGAGATGGGATAAAACTGTTTTTACAGATAGCGGGGGTTTTCAGATGCTCAATCCAGAATTATTTGTCAAAATTTCAGATGATGGAATTACTTTCAAATCACCATTTAGTGGAAAGAGAATTATGATATCTCCAGAAGATGCCATTGATATTCAAAGTTCTCTGAATTCTGATATTGTTATGTTGTTAGATGATTGCCCTAAATTTGGTTCAGATAAATCTCGAGTATCTGAATCTATAAGAAGAACATGTCTTTGGGCTGGGAGATCAAAAAAATACTTTTCCAATGAAAACCAGTTGTTATTTTCAATCGTCCAAGGCGGTGTTTTTGAAGATTTAAGAAGAAAATGCGCTAAAAAAATAGTTGAGATGGATTTTGATGGATATGGTATAGGTGGCTTATCTATAGGAGAGCCAAAAAATATGATGCTAAAATCATTGGATGTACAAATTCCAATTATCCCTAAAGAAAAAGTTAGGTATTTAATGGGCGTAGGTTCTCCTTATGATATAATTGAGAGTGTATCTAGGGGTATTGATGTATTTGATAGTGTGTTTCCAACAAGAAATGCAAGACATTGTAGTATATATACTCATTTTGGTCAAATGAATATAAAGAAGTCTAAATTTTTATCTGATACTTCTCCAATTGATGAAAATTGTGGTTGTTACACTTGTCAG
>CAYQAE010000017.1:4169-6145 GCA_964415445.1 uncultured archaeon
TGTCAGAATTTTAGTAGGGCTTATGTTGCACATCTTTTGAAAGAATATGAAACTTTTGGCATGCGCCTTGCGACTATACATAATTTATATTTTCTGCAAGATTTAATGGCAAAGATTAGAGAAGCAATAGAAGAAAATGAATTTATGAAGTTAAAAGAAAAGTATAAATCAATATATGATAATTAATTTAGATGGTTTTGGTGATTTAAATGGAGCTTTGCAAAACAGGTATTTTAGGATTCGATGATATGATAGGAGGTGGAATACCTCGAGGATGGAATGTTATGGTCTCAGGAGGTCCTGGGAGCGGTAAATCAAGTTTTTGCGCTGATTTTTTATATCGCGGGATAAAAGATCAAAATGAAAAAAGTATACTTCTTTTGCTAGATGAGCCATATACTCAATATTCTTTTTCTTTGAAACAAATTGGAATTGACCTAGAACCTTATGTAAAATCAGGAGATGTCACAGTAATTAATGCATCGCCTATTTCTGGTTTTCTAAAAGGTGATACAAATCTGCCGGTAGTCGATGTTGATATGTCATCTGGTATGGGTGGATTAAGTTTGGAATCACTTAAGCAAGCTATTACTGTGGTAGTGGAGAATAATGAAATAAAAAGATTAGTTATAGATTCAATAAGTGCCCTAAAATTAGATATGGATGAAAAAAGATTTAGAAAAGAACTAATTAGCTTTTTTGATTATATTTCCTCTTTAGGTATAACTTCTTTGGTGGTAGCTGAAGCTCCATCGAGTAGTTTGGATGAAGAATATTCTACAGAACATTTTTTAAGCCAAGGAGTTATTTTTTTGCGTCTAATTCGTATAAAAGATGAAAAGATAAGAGCTATTGAAATACATAAACTTAGAGCAGTAAAACATGATTTAAAGATGCGTCCTCTGACTATGGATGATAGAGGTGTTACAGTGTTTCCAGAAGAGAGAGTATTTATCTCTAATATAAATGAATAGATTTAGAAAAGGAGAGGAAACAGTTTTTATCTGTTCCCTCTCTTAACCTCTCATGCGGTGGAGGATAGGGGGCATTAGTGGACACATAAAAAATTTACACATAGACATGTACAACTTATGTACACACTAACAACAATTCTTTTCTACAACAAATATTTAAATATTACTCTATGTACAATAGTGTGTAAAAAGTTTGTTTGTTTATTTTTCTTTTTTTTGTATTAAACTTGTATATAGGTATAATTTATATAAACTCATAATTATTTATAATTTATTTTTAGAAATAATTTACCATATAGGCTTTTTTGTTAGGCTAATTGAATTAACAAATAGCCCCGGCCGGAGTCGAACCGACGTCGCGGGCTTTCATCCAAAAAGTTGTCCAAAGGCCCGTATGCTTGACCATTGTGCTTAATTAAGTTTTAACTTAATTAATCTACACCACGGGGCTATTCTTCTTTTTTTGGTTTTTCTTCTGATGTAATTTTACTTTTTTTCTTTTTTCTAGACTTTTTTGATCTTTTTAATCTTGCACTTCCCTTTATATGTTCATCGAGTTCTTTTTTTGATTTGTCAAATAACAGTTTATTTACATTATCTAAGTTCTTTTTTCTTTTTCCAATCAATTTTTCAGCTAATTCTTGTTTTTTTTGTTGTTTCATAGAAGCTAGGAATCCTAAGTATCTATCAGTTTCATCAGATATTTTAATATATTGATCTTTAATTTTTAAATCAGCCATTAAATTTCATCTCTTTGTTATTTCATCTTATATTTTTTCATGTATTATTATTCTTGTTTTAATTGAATTAAACATGATTAAACTTAAATTCAATTTTTTAAAATCCTATTAAGTTCATATTAAAAGTATTATGTCAGCTATTTTATTTGAATTTGATCAAGATAGAGTATGATAAAAATATATAGAAAGTTATTTTTGATTTATTTGGGATAATTTAAGGTTTAATTATTTTTTAAGTAAATTATTTATTTTTAATTTAAAA
>CAYQAE010000017.1:6155-27700 GCA_964415445.1 uncultured archaeon
ATTTAAAATTAATGATTTAAGTTACCTTTAAATTAAATTTTAGATTTTATAACTATTTTTTTGTATGTTAAAATAAATTTTAGGATTTTTTATAAAAAATATTATATACTAATTTTATCAACTTAATATGTATGAAAAAAATTTGTTGTTTTTTTGTATTTTTGGTATCTCTTAGTTTAGTAAATTCATCTATAAATCCTCAAGAAGTTTCTGAGATGACTATTAACTTTACTTTTTCTCAAACTATTAATTATACTCTATTGAGATCTACTGGAGAATATGAGTTTCATTTGTGGAAATATCCTCAAAATGCAAGTAAGTATGATGATTCATATCATCAAGAAATAATCTCTGAATCTTTTTATGGTCTTAATTATACAGAATATGCACTTGATGAGCATAACAATACATATCTAAAGCTAAAACGCGTGGTAGTAGAAAATAAATCAATAACTTATTCATTTTCCTATATCATAAATATAGTAGCAATAGATGAATTTATAGATACAAATGTAAATTATACACCCCAAAATCTTTATGAGCCAGCTTATGTCCAAAATACTTCTCTAATACAATCTAGGAACGAAACTATAAGAAATAAAGCTTTGGAAATAGTTGGTAACTATAGCTCTTTATTTGAAATAGTAGGTAAGCTTGCTATTTGGGTATCTGATAATATTGAGTATAGCTATGATTATACTAATTCTAGTGGTACCTATGATGACTATATTTCTAATAATCAATTATCCGCTCAGTGGGTATATGATAACCGTATAGGGGTATGTGATGAGTTTGCTATCCTATTTATTGCTTTTTGTAGATCACTTAACATATCAAGTAGATATGTATATGGCTATGCCTATGCAAATGGCGGATTTGGTGCCCACGCATGGGCTGAAGTATATTTCCCTGGACATGGATGGGTACCTTTTGATCTAACTTATGAAGAATATGGTTGGTTAGATGCGACTCATTTTAAGCTTGCAGTGGATTATGATTCAAATGTTTCTGATTCTATGTATTTAAGAAATCTAACTGCAGAAGGAGGAGATAATAAAAGAGATGAAGATATTTCATATCTTAGCTATAGTAATTATTCAAACCGAGATTTATTTGATTTAGCCATAGATTCTAATATATCAAAGATAAATTCTTCTGAGCAGATTATAAAATATGAAGTTAAAATATGGTCTGATAATGCAATGGTAGTAAATCTTTTAGTTAATTCACCTCTAAAGCATTTATATAATGATTCATATGAAAATATTTTTTTACTTCCTGGACAAATTTCTACAATTAATTTTATATATAAATATGAAAATTTAGATGCGTTTTCAATTAGTTTTGAAGCTAAAGTAAGTCGTATGCCTTATGAGAAAACATCTAATTTTAATTTGTCTGTTGATATGGGTGAAAGTAGTAGTGGATATGCTATTTTAGAATTTTTAAGAGATTTTTATGTATGGATACTTTTGTTTTTGGTTTTAGTTACGGCTGGGCTTTTAATTAGCAATCGCTAAAATTCAGTTTTTTTTGCCCAAATCCATCCAATTAGAAAAAAAAGAACAATAAATCCTAACCAAGAGATTAGAAAAATTATAATTTTAATAAATAAATTTATATAGAAATTTGATAAGTTTGGTATATTCAAGACTAGCAAAAAAGCAATTAGGCCAGGTATTATTATTCCAAGAACATAAGTCCAGATATAGGCTTTGATAATTATTTTTTTGGGTATTTTCATTGATCTATACGTTAATAAATTAGTTTTAATAACTAATTTTTCTTGATAATAAAGATATAATATTTTCCTTTTAGATACTAAAACTATGTTTACTATATTTATGGTGGGTATGGCAGGATCTGGAAAATCATATCTTACAAAAGCACTTTCTGAGCTCTCCCAAAGTCATCGATACAATGTTGTTACTGTTAATTTAGATCCAGGTGCTTTTAATTTGGTTTATGAACCTGATGTTGATATTAGGGATTATGTTAAATTGGAAGGTGTAATGCAACAATATAATTTAGGCCCAAATGGGGCGCTAATTGCAAGCTCTGATTTAGTAGCTCTAAATTTAGATAAAGTAAAAGAGGAGATTGAATCATATAAACCAGAAATTACAATAGTTGATACTCCGGGTCAAATGGAGCTTTTTGCATTTAGGGAATCTGGATCTGTGGTTGTAAATACACTAAAGGATGAAAATTCATATATTGCTTTTTTGATGGACTCAAATTATGTAAAGACACCTACAAATTTTGCATCTGCGTTGTTTATATCTGCAGCAGTTCAATTTAGGTTTGATATTCCACTTTTGCATGTATTGAACAAAATTGATTTAATTGATAAAGATGAGCTTTCAAATTTGATTGAGTGGACAAAATATCCAGATCTACTTTATGAAAATTTTTTTAATAGAGAAAAAGGTATAAAAGGGCAATTAGCTGAAAAACTTTATGGGATGATAAATGAGTTGGATGCGTTTTCAAAATTAATTCCAACTTCTGCAAAGGAGTCTATTGGGATAGATGATTTGTATGCGATAATTGAAGAAGTTTATCCTGCAGATGAGTGAGATTTATGGTATTGGGCAAATTAGGACAAGGAATATATGGGGCCTTAAAAAAACTAACAGGAAGAGGTCTAGTTGATAAAAAAGCTATTCGTGAATTAGTAAAAGATATTCAAAAAGCACTATTATCTTCAGATGTTAATGTAAAATTAGTTTTTGAGTTAACTAAGGCTATTGAAAAACGTGCAATTAAAGAAAAACCTCCAAAAGGTATTGTTAAGAAAAATCATGTTGTAAATATAGTTTATGAAGAGATTACTAAAATTTTAGGAGAAGAAGTATATGATGTAAATACTGCACCATCTGGGGAGTCTACCACAATAATGCTAGTAGGGATTGAAGGTAGTGGAAAAACTACATCTACTGCTAAATTAGCTAGATTTTTTCAAAAAAAAGGATTTAAACCGGCTCTAGTTTGTGCAGATACTTATAGACCTGGTGCATATGAGCAGATTAAACAGTTAGCTGCAAGACATAATTTTCCTCTCTTTGGTGATAAAAAAGAAAAAGATGCTATAAAGCTTGCAAAAAAGGGAGTCTCTAAGTTTAGAGATGAAAAATATGATATGATTATTGTGGATACCGCAGGAAGACATAAGCAAGAGAAAAGTTTGATGAAGGAAGTAAAAAAAATTAGCAAAAAAATTAAACCTCATGAGATTATATTAGTTATTGATGGAACAATTGGTCAACAAGCAAGTGAGCAAGCCGCAGCATTTCGTGAAGTTACAGATATTGGTTCTATTTTGATTACTAAATTGGATGGATCTACTAAAGGCGGTGGAGCAATTTCTGCTGTTGCACAAACTGGTGCTCCAATTAAGTTTTTAGGGACAGGGGAGAAGGCAGATAATTTAGAAAAATATGATCCACCTAAGTTTGTTGGAAGATTAATTGGAAAAGGTGATTTGGATACCCTAATTTCTAAATTTAAAGAGGCATCAATTGAAGATCAATTTGAGAAAAAACAAATGGATCGAATAATGGCTGGAAAGATTACTTTAGTTGATGTATATGATCAATTAGAAGCAGTAAAGAAGATGGGTCCAATTAAGCAGCTTATTTCTATGATACCTGGTTTAGGTCCAAAATTACCTAAAAATATGGAAGATATTAGTGAAGAGAGATTAGAAAAATTCAAAGTTATAATGGATAGTATGACAAAAGCAGAAAAAGAGGAGCCAAAAATATTGAACTCTTCAAGGATTCACAGAATTGCAAGGGGATCTGGAAATGATGAGGCTGATGTAAAGGAATTAGTTAAAACTTATAATATGATGAAAAAATCATTTAAGTCTCTAAAGAGGAAAAGAGGGTTTGGAAAAGGTGGTATGATGCCAAACATGCCCGGAATGAAACTTGGGTGAAGATATTAAAGTTTATTTTTATTCCATTTTTATAAGTTTTAATGCCCCGGTGGCTTAGCTGGCAGTGATTTTTATCGTCATAAGCGATGCCTTGGTATGGTTTTTTACAAAAAGGCATAGATCGCGGGTTCAAAATCTGGGGTGGAAAGCCCACCTTGTGATGAAAACCCCGCCCGGGGCTTACGGAGTAAAAGAATATTTTTGGAGCTTTTATTTTTAAAAAATATTTTCTATTAAAACAATTAAATAAATCTCCTATAATTTTTTATAAATTAAATCAAAATTATATTAAGCAATTATTTACTAAGATGAATTTATGGATATTGATCTAATAAAAATCGGTCCTATTATTGACAGTAGCACAATAGATTGGCCAAAAAAATCTGCATCTGTTATTTTTATGTCAAAATGTCAGCTTAGATGTCCTTGGTGTCAAAATCCCGATTTAGTTAAAAATAAAGGCAAAAAGATGCCCATATCTTATGTCATAGATCGTATATTAGAAAATAGAAAATTAATCGATGGAGTCGTTATAACAGGAGGTGAGCCTACTCTTCAGAAAAAGGCATTATTTGTTTTATGTAGTAAATTGAAAAAACTAAATTTAGATATAATGTTAGATACTAACGGAATTGAATATGGAGTTATTTCTGATTTAGTATCTAAAAATCTAATTCAGAGATTATCTATTGATTTTAAAGCACCAGATGATGATATAAATTTATTTAAAAAAATCACAGGCATAGAAAATGAGCAATATTTAGAGAATTTCAAAAAAACTCTAAATTTATCCAAAGATTGGGATATTAAAATTGAATTTAGAACTACTATCATTCCAAATTTAAATGATAAATCTGATATTGTTTATAGAATCACAAAAAAGATCAAAAAATGTGATCTATATATTTTACAACAATTTAGAGCTCAAAAAAAGTTATTAGATCCAACTTATTCTAATTTAAAATCTCCTGATGTTGAAAAATTGAGAAAATTAGCTAATATAGCTAGAAAAAATTTAGATAAAGTGATGATAAGAAGTTTTGAAGTAGGAGAAGAGATATTATAAACTTAAAAAATAATTTAAATGTAATTTTTTGAAGGAATTATGTTCATTTTTGGGGCCGTAGGGTAGCTTGGACCATCCTCCCAGCCACATTCTATTAATGCTGGATCGGGGCGCTGGTGAGCGTAATGCCTAGAAACCTGGGTTCAAATCCCGGCGGCCCCACCAATAGTTATTAATATCTCCCAGTTTTATAGCTAACGTTGTAGTGGATCTGTTTTTGAGTTTTTTTAATAAAATTCTTTGTGCTCTGTCTCTGAAGATATGCATATTCTAGGGATGTTATCTCATCATGCAATCTTCTAAATGCATTAATTCCAAAAAAGACTAGAAGGATTAATAATAAAACTGAAATTAGAGGTATATCTGATGCAAATCTTGCACTAAATAGCGCAATAGCATTAAATCCCATATGAAGTGCCACAGCAGTCTGAAATCCATTTCTCCAGGTCATATCTCCTAAAAATTTTTCTCGACCTACTGAAATTCCAAAAAGGCCACTAGCTGCACCATGTAAGAAGGATGCAGATAAACTTCTAACTATAATTAAAAGAATTAGAGAGATAAAAGCTGCACTTTTTGCAGACGGATCTTGCTCTATGATATATTCACGCCAGGCGATTGCAAAATACAGAAAATTTTCAAAGAAAGCAAATCCTAAACCAATTGATGCACCATAAATACCACCATCTTCTGGTTCATCAAATTCTGATGAATTTTTCATCTTCATAACACCATATCCTTTAGTAGCTTCCTCAACTATTGGTGCAACTATTACAGCTAAGATTGCAAAGAGTGTAAAAGAACTTAGATAGAAATCAGCAATATATGAGATGATACTTTCTAAAATTAATGCAAAAAATGTGGCTCCAAAAGCCCCATAAATAAATAGAAGTAGAACATAACTTGAAGGTTCTCTCTCTATTTTTTCAGCATGCCATATCCAATAAATGTATACAATACAAGGAATAATACTTGCTATGGCTATATGCCAAATTTCAATTTCCATTTTCTATCACAGATATCTTTTTTTGAAATTTTTTTTGTTTAGAAATTTAATTTTTTTTCGCCATCGTTAAAATAATTGCCCACATAAAATAAAGTATGGATAAACCAATTAAAGGACTACTTGTTTGATCTCCTAATAAATCAATTAAGTTTTTTATACCTAATATCCAGACAACTGAGACTATTGAAAACATTCCTAATTTACCCACATACATATACATTAATGTCTTCTTTAGAGGATATTTTATAAAACCTAAAGGAGCCAAAAGAAGTGAATCAGGAAGTGGCGTTAGTGCAAATAAGAAGATAACCCAAGGTATTGAATTTGGATTTTTCATTACTTTTTCAGACCATCTGCTAACTTGCTCTGGATTTTCACTACTTATTACTGCGTTTGCTCCGCTTCCAATTAAATAATCTACTAAATCTCCAATACTATTACCTAGGGCTGCAAAAAAAATCATTACAATAATTTTAGGGATTGGATTTGGTGAAAATTCATACCAGGCAAGTGCAAAGTTTCCTGCAGGAATAATATATGGAATCGGAATAGGCACTAATGCACCTAAAAAACTGACCACAACAATAAATCCAAGTGCATAAAAATAGTTTATCTCTGCATAAGATTTTGAGGCAAACCAAGACGATATATCAAATTGATCTGCAATGTCTTGGTTGAGAAGTGCTACTATAGTTAAAATAACTAATATAATAAAAAATATTAAAAGAAATTTATCTGTTTTTTTCATTATCATAAAGTATTTTGAATTTTATTTTATGACTTTTCCAAGCGATTCAAATTCTATTTTGTTTTGATATAAATTATGAATATTTTTGAAAAAATCTTCAATTTTAAGTTGAACTTGCTTTTTTGAATTTCTATCTCTTATAGTAATTAATTCACTTTTTTTAGTATCGCTATCGACAGTTATACAATAAGGGATACCAATTTCATCTGATTTTGCATAACGTCTACCAATACTACCTTTTTCTCTAAATTGAGACATATAATTTTCAGATTTTATTTTTTTATGTATTTCTTTTGCTATTTTTATAAACTTATCCTTGGAAACGATTGGAAACACACCAAAAGCAATAGGTGATATTTCATTTTTAAATTTGAAATATTTTCTATCCTTATCTTCTCTAAAACATTTCTCTAAGGTAAGATAGAGACAACGATCTAGACCATAACTTGGTTCATAAACTGCTGGAATTATATTTTTTCCATCTATTATAACTTCTTCTTCATTTATATTTATCATATCTTTTTCTATTTTCTCTCCATCAATTATAAGATTATTTTCATTTAATTTAGATATAACAATGTCTTTATCCATCTCTTTTAGTTTTTTTAAGATTTTTTTGGATTTTGATTTGAAAGTTTTTCCGATTTTTGCAAAATTAGGTTCGATTTTGGTTTCTTTAGATTTCTTTGGATTTTCATATTTTATGTATGCTTTCATGTCTCCTTCGCTATATTTATCATGCTTTGTAAGATCATATGTGGATCTATATGCATGCCCTGCAACTTCTACCCACCCAAATTGTTTGCTTCTTACTTCACAATCATAAGTTTCTAAGCTGTAGTGGGCACGTTCATTATCAAGTTGTTGACGGAATCTAATATCTTTATTTTCAATTCCTATTTTGTGCAAAAAATCTTGAGTTTTAACTAAATAGTATGCAAAAATTTCATTAGGAACTAAATTATTTACTATTAGATCTTTAATTTTAATTTTTTTGATATTTTCATTTTCTTTAATCTGATCTTCTTTTGTATATATATTAATTTGTGCATCTTTGACTTCTGAGATTTTTTTGAATTTTTTATCATCAGGATTTAGAAAAATTTCAGCTTCTAGCATTGTAAATTCTCTCAATCTTAGCATGCCCTGCCTAGGTGAGATTTCATTTCTATATCCTTTTCCAATTTGGATTGCTCCAAAGGGTAATTTTTTTCCTGCAAGCTGATATAGTCTATTGAAAATAATAAATATTCCTTGTGCAGTTTCAGGCCTTAGATATCCTACTCTCTTTTTTTCTGGACCTATTTTTGTCTCAAACATTAAATTAAAATTCTTAACATTACTTAAATCTGAATTACATTTTGGACATTTAATTTTGTTTTCTTTTATGATTTCATCTAATTCTTTTTCAGATAGACCCTCTACATTTTTATTTAGGGTATCTTCTATGATCTGATCTGCTCTAAAATTTTTTTTACAAGACATACATTTTACTACAGCATCCACAAAATTCTTAATGTGTCCAGAAGCTTTAAATACTTCATAAGGTGTAATGGAGGGTGTTTCTATTTCTAAAAATTCTTCTTCTTGTGCATAAATTGATCTCCAGCAATCTATTATATTTTGTTTTAACTTGCTACCTAGTGGGCCATAATCATAAAACCCAGATATTTTACCATAATTTTCAGCAGATTGCCA
Source organism: uncultured archaeon (assembly GCA_964415445.1). Lineage (GTDB taxonomy): Archaea > CAYQAE01 > CAYQAE01 > CAYQAE01 > CAYQAE01 > CAYQAE01. Next base: position 14,617 of record CAYQAE010000017.1, read on the forward strand.
AAAGAAACCTCTTCTTACTAAAATTTTTCCTAAGTTATCAAATAGGGTCAAATTTTTCTCCTTACTTCTCTAAATATTTCATTAATGCTTTTAATATGTCATAATCTCTTATTAAGCCTATAATATTTCCAAAAGCATCTATAACTGGCAAATGTTGGTAGTTGTGTTTTTTCATTTTTTGGGCGGCTTCAGCTATTGTTGCACTCTTTGAAATAGAGGTTACTTCTTCTGTCATTATATCCTTGACTTTTTTGTCTGGTAATTTTAAGGTCTTCTTTATTATATAGAGAAAATCACTAGTTTGCCAAGCCCACGAATCTTCTGAACCGATATTTGCATCTAGCTCTTTGGATTGAATTATTTCTCCCACATTCATAAGATCAGAATCATCTACCATTCCTTCTAAATTACCATTTGAATTAATTACTGGTAGTGCTAATAGTTTCGAAAGTCTCATAATCTCCCAGGCAGTAGTTAGCGGAGTTTCAGAATAAATAGTTGTAATATCTAATTTAGTATAGTCTAATATAGTATCTTTAATTTCTTCTACTTTTTTGGATTTATTTATAACGTCCCATACAGTTGCAGTCCCTTTTAATTTATTATTTTTATCAACTACAGGTATTACATTTTTTTCTGAATCAATTAGGGCCTGAACTAATTCTTTTAACTTGGAATCTTGAATAATTTTTTTTGCTTCTCTATCCATTAACATTGCTATTTGATTTTCATCTGGATTTTTTGCAATATCTGAAAGTGAAATTGTACCTCTAAGTTCATGTTTCTCTTCAGAGACTACAGGTATACAAGATATTCTATTTTTACGTAAGATAGTAAGTATCTCTATTCTTCTACTTGGTATAACGCCATATGGAAAGTCTTTATTCATAATATCTTTAACTAACGTTTTTATCACCTATATTTGAATCTTGATCCATTATATTTATATTATTATTTTCTTAGATAGATATATTTTATAAAAAAGTTAAGAAAAAAGAATAAAAGGTGTTTTATTTGGATCGAGATGAGTTTAGTGAAGATGAAGAAGAGCCAAAAGGTAGACTTATAACTTTGTTGGAGCTTTTATCAGTTCAAACATTACATATTGCGACTGCTTTAACATTTTTGCTAGAGTATAATAGAGACGTACCTCGGGATGCTAAAGCAATTACTAAAGCCAATTTAAAGGAAGTAATAGAAGATTTTAAAGATAAAACGGACTTTGTTACTTTGTTTGGATTGGATAAGTTTATCAAAGAATATTTAGGGTGAATGGGCTTGGAAGAAGTAAAAAAGAAGTTAGAAGAGTTGAAAAAAGAGATTGATCACCGTATAAAGAAAGTATTAGCAAAGGGGAAGAACCCAAAATATATTTATGATTCTATGGTTTATCATTTAGATGTAGGTGGGAAAAGATTCAGACCTGCTATGGTTTTATTGGCGAATAAAGCGTTGGGTGGGGATACAAACGAAGCTTTATACCCTGCTGCAGCAATTGAACTGCTTCATGAATTCTCACTTATACATGACGATTTGATGGATTCGGATGAGACAAGAAGAGGCAAAGAGACAGTATGGAAAAAATATGGTGTTCCTAAAGCCATATTAAGTGGAGATTTAATGTATAGTTATTCTTATCAGGCTTTAATTGATTCATTTTCAGAAGGTTTTGGATTAAATCTTGAAGTTTTTAGGACTTTTAATGATACTATAATTTATATTAATGAAGGTCAAGCACTAGATTTGGAATTTGAAGATCGAGATGATGTTGAAGTTAATGAATATTTGGATATGGTCTGGAAAAAAACAGGTGCTTTGATTGCCGCAGCCACCAAATTAGGAGCTTTGTATGCAAATGCAGATAAAAATATATATGAATCACTTTGGAATTATGGTAAATGCATAGGCCCTGCATTTCAGATTCGAGATGATCTTTTAACGTTATTAGGTTCTTATGATCAGGTAGGAAAAGAGATTGGCAATGACATAAAGCAAGGAAAAAAAACATTGATGGTAGTCCATGCTCTTAAAAATTCAAAAGAAAAAGAAAGGTTACTTAAAATACTAAAAAAAGAAAGGGATAAAACATCAAAAAAGGACGTTAAGGATGCAATAAATATCATGAAAAATTCTAAATCTATTGAATTTGCACAAGAGCATGCTAACAATCTTTTGTCAGATGCTAAACGTTATTTATCAGTTCTTCCAAAATCAGAATCACAAAAAATGTTATATAAAATAACAGATTTTTTAGTAAAAAGAAGTTACTAGGGGATGTTATGCCTAAAGTTGTAAGTGTTGGTACTACAAAAGTAGATTTTGTGCCCAGAGAGCATGAAGAGTCAATATCTAATGTAAAAAGTTTTGATATAATACCTTCTGGATCTGCAATAAATTTTGCTTTAGGCTATGCTCGGCTGAATTCAAGCTGTGGGCTTTTTAGTAATATCAGTGCAGATGATTTTGGAAGTTATATTCATTCATATCTTTTGGATAACAATATAGATTTATCACATGTTAGAAAAATAAAAGGAACTGAACTTACTACTTCTATTTATGCGATGGATAAAAAAATTACAGAAGATGTAAGTTATACTAACACGAATACGCCTGAGGCTTCATTTAAATTTGAAGATAAAATGAGGGCATATCTTAGAGATACAGATTTAATATATACTACTGAATCTTTTTTAAGAATTAAAAATACTCGAAGTGAATTATTTAAAATACTTAAATTTGCAAATGACAATAATGTTAAAGTTGCCTATGATCCTTCTATTAAGGAAGATTTATGGAATGATTCGCCTGAAGCTATAATTGATGCTCATGAGAGGGTAATTGAATATGTAGATATTTTTATATCCAATACTGAAGAGATAAAATGGATATCAAATTCTATAAGTTTAGGAGAAGCTGTAAAGTTTGTATATGAATTAGGTCCAGATTTGATTATTTTGAGACATTCTAGGCGCGGGATATTGATCTTTGATGGAAAAGAATTAACAAAAATACCATTTGAAGATATTAAAAATTTCAGAGAATTTCATGGTAAATCTATCTTTAATGCTGCTTTTTTATATCTTTATCTAAAAGGTGCCAATTTAGATGATTGCGGTGCATTTGCACAGTTTGTATTGAGCAAAAAGGATCCTGAGAGTTGGAAATTTGATATCAAAGATGATGAAATGGAAAAATATATGAGCAAGGTATAAAATGAATTTAGGAGAATATATCTCTGGAAAAATTGGAAAAAAATATCTTTTAGTTTTTATTTTTCTTTTAGTTCTTTTATTTATTGACCCTCTCATATATGATGATACACTACCCTTTATTGATTCATATATTCATGCTCAAAAAGTAGAAGAGGGCTTGGAGGGTGGATTTAGCCTTACAAAACCTTATTACTTTGGTCCTGTATTTCATATTTTGGTAGCTTCAATTTCTGAAATTACTAGCTTATCTACTTTGATTTCATTGAGGTTTTTTACATTATTTATGAGAATTTCAATGGTTTTAGTAGTTTATATTATTTCAAAAAACATTTTAGATTCAAAAACAGCCATAATTAGTTTAGTTTTGGCATCCTCGTTAATAGAATATATTTGGCCTATTCCTCAGTCATTAGCTACTATTTTTTTGGCTTGGGCGATTTTTTTTATATATAAATTTGAAAAGACAAAATATGTTCCCTATTTAATTTTTGGGTATATATTTTCAATTTTGGTATGTTTTTCTCATCTTATAGTAACTATTGCGTGTTTTGGGATCTTTTTTTTCTATTTGATTGTAAAAATATTTTCAAATAAAACTTTTTTGCATATTTTACCTATTTTGATTTTATGTAGTGGATATTTGTCTGTGTGGGAGACAACTGAAGGTGATCAATGGAAGGATAATATTAATCCAAGAAGTTCGCCTCCAGATCATATTGCTTTTTTTATATCTATTTTTTGTTATTTGATTATTTTTATCATATTTGTATTTAAAGAGAAGTTTTTACCAGTAGTTAAGAAATTTATAAAATACACTCAAAGATATAATCCTCATAAAACATCTTTGAAATATCTAATCCCAACATATCTAATTGGAATTGTTCTTTTATTATTTGGAATTTATGATATACCTGCATATCCTGATTTTAATAGGTTAGCTTATGTTTTTATGACCTCTTCAGCTTCTTTGATAGTTATATTTAGTGGAAGCGGGATTTCTTTTTTGTTGCGTGAGAAAAATTATTTTTTGTCTATTTGGGCATCTTCTTCGAATTTATTAATCTTAGCTAGTCTTTTAGGTGCGGGAGAGTTTGGTTTGCTTTTAGTTCGTAGTTTATTTGTCTCAATTATCTCTTTATCTATTGTGGCAGCTTATTATTTATCAAAGTTAGATTTTAGGTTTTCTTTATCTGTTTTATCTATTATTGTTTTTTTGAGTTTCTTTAGTATTCCTCATATGAATTTTGAAGGTGTTGAAAACCAAAAATTTGATTCAAAAGAAGAAGAAGCAGCTAAATTTTTATCTAATTTATCAGAAGATGAAAAAATAGCTACAGATTATAGGCTTCATTCAATATTTAGATATTATCATAGTAATGTGACTATAAAACCTAAAATCTATTTTGACTTAAATTTAACTGAGCTTGAATCTATTGATTACATTGTATTTTCAAAGTCTTATTCAAAATATGGTGTATCTAAGGATATAGGTGGCCCAATTGAATTAGTTGATTCAAATTTAACTAATAATTGGGTTTCTAAATATCATTTTACGCTATATTATTCAAATAATTATGTTGAGATTTGGAAATTATAGAAATTATAACTTGAAAATATTTTGTTAGATTAGCTTTAATTTTGGTTTAAAGGTAAAATTTTGATAACCGATAATGTTATAAATGAAAAATAAGCTACTTCATTTGAAAATATATAGAACAATAAATCGTAGATATGTAAAAAAGACTATTAGAACATGTATTCGGAGGGACAAGAATGGCAGATGAGAATGTTGTTTTTATAGGTAGTAAAAAACCAATGAATTATGTATTAGCGACTATAACGCAATTTAATACAGGAAGTTCTGAAGTAATATTAAAAGCTAGAGGAAAAGCAATAAGTAGAGCTGTAGATGTAGCTGAAATTATACGCAGGAAATTTTTGCCAGATGTAGCAGTTAAAAATATTGATATTGATACCCAAGAAATGAGTGGATCTGAGGGAGCTAAAACAAACGTATCAACAATAGATATTACGTTGAATAAATAAAACTCTCTCTTAAATTTCTTTCTTTTTGAAGGAGGATAATTTGATGGAAGCACCGTTATGTGAAGTATGTCTCAAAAGTGATATGTTATGCCCAGGATGTGCAGAAAAAATAGAGAAAGGCATCATTAGCGAAGATGATGTAATGGTAGCTAGAATTATATATAAATTAAGTAAAGATAATAAAGATTTGAAAGAATTAAGCTTTTTAAAGACTATTAATACTAATAATTTACTTTTAATTGTGGTTGAGAGAGGAGAATCTGAAAATTTCATAAAAAAAAGTGGAAAGTTACTTAAATCTCTTTCTAAAAAATTAAGAAAAAAAGTAAGGGTTATTGAAGAAACAGACGAATTAAAAGATTTATCTCGAGACTTGCTACGTCCTTCAAAAGTATTAGGTATTAATATTTTATATGGGGCAGATGGCGATATGAAGTATAAAGTTAGTTTAGCAAAAATAGGTAAAAAATTACCTGCATCTAAAGGAGAACTTGAAAAATTACTAGAATCGTTTTCAGGAAAAAAAGTTAAAATAGAGTTCTAAGAATTTTTTTTGTATCTCAAAATTGGTTATAAAATTTAACAACTTTTTTGCAAAATGTTTTTCAATAATGAATTCTATCGAAAAAAGTCCTGTTGATTTATTGATTGAAAAAGGAGTAGAAATTCCTTCCCCTTTAAGTGTGGAGATAGGTCCTGAAGTTGATCTAGATAAAATCTCTTCTAACATAGTTATACATGTAGGCTGTAAGATTTTTGGAAAAAATACTCTTATTATGGGTGGAGTTATTTTAGGTGAGTGTGCGCCTACTACAATAAATAATTGTCAATTAGGTTGTGGGGTGAAATTAAAGGGAGGATATTTTGAAAATTCAACTTTTTTAGATTCTGCAAATTCAGGAAGTTATGCTGAAATCAGAAGTGGGTGTCTTTTAGAAGAGAAGGCAAGTATTGCACATTGTGTGGGTCTAAAGCAGACAATATTATTTCCTTTTGTTACATTGGGTAGTTTAGTCAATTTTTGTGATATATTAATGGCAGGCGGAACTAGCAGAGAGAACCATAGCGAAGTGGGTAGTTCATATATTCATTTTAATTATACTCCTAATCAAGATAAAGCTACAGCTTCTTTAGTTGGAGATGTAGCTAGGGGAGTTACTTTAGATGAGGATCCTATATTTTTAGGTGGACAAGGCGGATTAGTTGGCCCTGCTCGTATTAATTATGGAACAACAATTGCTGCAGGTGTAGTTTATCGAAAAGATAATTTAGAAGAACATAAACTTCTTTTGGGTGATAATAACAAATCAGAAAAGCTAAATTTTTTTCCTGGAATATATTGGTCTATAAAAAGACGAGTAATTAACTGTATTCATTATATTGCAAATATAATTTCTCTAAAGCAATGGTATATACATGTAAGATCAAAATTTTTCAAAAAAACTAAAATGCAACAATTATTATATGAAGGTGCTATTGAAAAACTAGATTTAATTATTGATGAGAGAATTAAAAGGTTAAAAGATTTAGCTAATAAAATGGATAATTCTATTCAATTATATAAAAAATTAAAAGGTCCGAATATCTCTAGAAAACTATTAGAGCGAAAAAAACAATTATATGAAAATATAGGTAGTATTGTGGATCAATTAAAAAAAGATACAAATTATAGTGGAGAATTAAATCTTAGAGAAAATTTTCTAAAAAATTTCAAAAATAATTTTGATGAAGAAAAAAATTATATTGAAAATATAAAAAACTTAGATGATGATATTAAAAAAGAAGCTACAAATTGGCTTTTGGAGATAGTAAATAAAATAATAGAAAATGCAATGAAGTATTTACCTTCATTTGGTGGAAAATAATGCGAAAATTATTTGGAACAGATGGAATACGGGGAAGAGCAAATGAATATCCAATGACGGCTGATGTGGCTCTAAATATTGGTAAAGCTGTAGCTCATCTATTTAAAAGAAATAACCACAAACCTAGAATTATTGTGGGCAAAGATACTAGAATTTCAGGTTATGTTTTGGAGCATGCTATTGTATCTGGAATATGTTCTATGGGATTAGATTCAATTTTAGTAGGTCCGATGCCTACTCCTGCCATAGCTTATCTTACTCAAAGCATGCGTGCAGATGCAGGAATTGTTATATCTGCTTCTCACAATTCATATGAAGATAATGGAATAAAAATATTTGGTGGAGATGGATATAAACTTTCAGATGATAAAGAAGAAGAGATTGAAAAATATGTTCTATCTTCTCAAAAAATGGATCAATTTTACCCCTCTCCTGATAAATTAGGTAAGGCCTATAAATTAGATGAGGCAAGAGGTATGTATATCGCATTTTTAAAAACTACTTTTCCAAAAGAATTTGATCTTGAGCATATGAAAATAGGTCTAGATTGTGCAAATGGAGCAACTTATCAAATTGCACCTGAATTATTTTTTGAATTAGGTGCATCAGTTGAATCTTTAGCAGTTAAACCAGATGGTATGAATATTAATAGAGATAGTGGATCTCAACATATTGAAAATCTTAGAAAATTGGTTTTGGAAAATAAAATGGATATAGGTTTGGCATTTGATGGAGATGGGGATAGACTTATTGCAATAGATGAAAAAGGTAGGGTGGTATCTGGAGATCAAATAATTGCAATCTGTGCTAAATATCTCAAAGAGAGAGGAAAACTAACAAATAATAGTGTTGTCACCACATTAATGTCTAATATTGGATTTAAAAGGGCCATGGATGAATTAGGCATAAATCATATAACTACAAAAGTTGGAGATCGTTATGTTATAGAGAGTATGCAAAAGAACAATTCAATTTTGGGTGGAGAAGATTCGGGTCATATTATATTTTTAGATCATCATACAACTGGTGATGGTATGTTATCTGCTATTCAGTTACTTACTGTAATGAAATCTACAAATAAGTCTCTATCAGAGTTAACCAAGGTTATGAGAGCATATCCACAGAAATTAATTAATATTGAAGTATCTGAAAAAGTGGATCTTAATAAGGTACCTGAAATTAATAAAGCAATAAAAGATGTAGAAAAAGAATTAGGTGATAATGGAAGAGTTTTAGTAAGATATTCAGGGACTCAACTTATGTGTAGAGTAATGACTGAAGCTCCAACTGAAAACGAGACAAATAAGTATTGTCAAAAAATTGCTAGGGCAATTGAGAAAAAAATAGGGGTATAATATTTTATTCTACAGTTACACTTTTGCTTAAACTTCTTGGCTGATCAATATCTCTATCTAGCCTTTTTGCAGTATAATATGCTAGCAATTGAAATGCAGGTGCAGCAATTATTGGTGATATAGCATCTGATACTTCAGGTAAATTAATATTTTTTTCTTCATCTTCTATTGAATCTCCACAAATTATTGAGATTACTAAACCAGATCTAGCTTTGACTTCTGCAATATTACTTAGAATTTTCTCACGTGATGGACTAGATTTATTTGGTATAATTGCCACAGTGTGCATATTATTGTCAATTAAACTAATTGTTCCATGCTTTAGAATACCTCCACTCATACCCTCTGCATGAAGATAAGATATTTCTTTAAACTTTAGAGCTGCTTCCAAGGCAGAAGGCAAATTAATACCACGTGATATAAAAATATAATTGTTAACAGTACAATATTTCTCTGCAATATGTTTTATTTTTTTTGTCTGTGTTTCTATAATTGATTTTATCATTTTTGGTGTTTTTTTTATTTCTTTTTCAATTTTTGAAATTTGATTTTTATCTACTTCTTTTAGTTTAGCTACACCTACTGCTAGCTTTAGAAGAATTAGAAGTTGTGTAATATAAGTTTTTGTAGCACAAACTGCAATTTCAATTCCAGCTCCTTGCATAATAGTATAACCCGTTTCTCTCGTGGCAGTAGATCCTATAACATTTACAATTGCTGCAGTTTTTGGGTTATATTTTTTAGCCCATCTTAGAGCTGAGAGAGTGTCATAAGTTTCTCCAGATTGAGTTACAATTATTACAAGTGTGTTTTTATCAACTATAGCTTTATTTGAAAATTCAGAAGAATCTAATACTCTAACTTCTTTTTTTGCAATTTGTGAAAACCAATATTCAGAAACTAAAGCTGCATTCATACTTGTCCCTGTTGCTGTAATATATACTTTATCTGATTCTAATATCATTTTTGCAAGACCTAAAATCTCATCTTTTGGAATTGCCAATACATTTTTTAGAACGTCAGCTTGTTCATGGATTTCTTTTAACATGAAATGTTCAAAACCACCTTTTTCAGCCATCTCAACGCTCCAATCAAATGTAAATATTTCTTTGGAAAGTGATTCTCCAGTTGCAATTTTTTTAATTTCATAAGTATTTGCAGTAACTGTAGCATATTCTCCATCGTCTAGAGCAATTGCTTTGTTGGTATATTCTAAAAATGAAGATATGTCTGATCCTATATACATCTCATCTCTTCCTACACCTATCAAAAGAGGAGATTCTTTCCTAGCTACAATTAATTTATTTTCATCCTTTTTCATTACCAATAGTGCATAGGTCCCTTTAATCTCTGCTAATGTTTTTTGAACAGCAGATTCTAAGTTACCCTTATAATTTTCTTCTATTAAATGTGCAAAAACTTCTGAATCTGTTTCCGATCTAAATTCATGTCCTTTTTTAATTAAATCTTCTTTTAACTGTTTATAGTTTGCAATAATTCCGTTATGAACTATTGCAAATTGATTATCACAAGAGAGGTGAGGATGTGAATTTTGAAAATTTGGAGCTCCGTGTGTAGCCCATCTAGTCTGTGCTATTCCATAATCACCATTAATTGAATCAAAATTAAATTTTTGAGCAACAGTATCTATCTTTCCAGAATCTTTTTTCACTACAATCTCTTGTGGGGTATTTACTGCTATCCCACAAGAGTCATAACCTCTATATTCTAATTTTTTTAAGCTCTTGTGAAGTTTTAAGCCTAAATTATCTCCTTGACCTACTATACCGATAATACCACACATTTTAGCACCTTTGATATCTGAAATAATGCTTATAATTTTAGTATGAAAAACATATTAGTTTAGATACCAACCCTTAACCTTAAAAGAATAGTAAACATTAAATTTTGATTAGATATTCAAACAAAAATAGCTTTAAATAGAACTCATGAAGTAATTTTAGGTGTTTTTTTGCCAAAATATATTGTTGTTACAGGGGGCGTATTAAGTGGACTTGGCAAAGGTATTACAGCAGCCTCTATCGGCAGAATTTTGATAAATAGAGGTCTTAAAGTTGCTCCCATTAAGATGGATCCATATTTGAACGTAGACTGTGGAACAATGAATCCATATCAACATGGTGAAGTTTGGATTACAGAAGATGGTGGTGAAATTGATCTTGATTTAGGTCATTATGAGCGTTTTTTAGATTCTTATATTAGTAAAGAACATAATGTAACAACTGGTCAAGTTTATTTAAGTGTTATTACTCAGGAGAGAAAAGGTGATTTTTTAGGACAAACTGTGCAGATTGTACCACATATAACAGATGAAATAAAAAGTCGTATTAAATTTATAGATAGGAAATCTAATGCTGACATTGTAATAATTGAGTTAGGCGGTACAGTTGGAGATATAGAAGGCATGCCATATTTAGAAGCTCTAAGACAACTTCATACAGAGGAAGGAAACCATAATGTTATCTTTGTTCATGTAACATTAGTGCCTATTTTAGATGTAGTTGGGGAATTTAAAACCAAACCAACACAACATTCTGTAAAGAGACTTTTGGAAGCAGGAATAAAACCAGATATAATTGTATGCAGATCTAATCGAGAAATAAGTAAACCCACAAAAAATAAAATTGCTTTATCTTGTGATGTCCCAAAAGAAGCTGTAATTAGCAGCCACGATGTAGAAACAGTTTATAAAATACCGCTTTTGTATGAAGAGCAAAATCTTGGAAATTATTTAGCTAAGAAAATGGATCTTTGGGATAAAAAAATTGATTTTAGTAGATGGCAGGATTTTGTAGATCGGCTAACAAATCCTAAACGAGAAGTTACTATTGCGATTGCAGGTAAATATATTGAACTTATAGATTCTTATTTGAGTATTTCAGAAGCTTTTAATCATGTTTCTGCAGAGTTAAAGACAAAAATAAATATAAAATGGCTCAGCACAGAAGATTTTACTTCTATAGATTCAATTAAAGAATCTTTAGATGGTATTGATGGAGTTTTAGTCCCAGGGGGATTTGGACAACGCGGTGCAGAAGGTAAAATTTTGACTATTAGATATGTCAGAGAACACAAAATACCTTTTTTTGGGATATGTTATGGTTTTCAGCTTGCAGCAGTTGAATTTGCTCGAAATATTATAAAATTAGATGATGCAAATAGTACAGAAATTAATCCGTCAGCTAAAAATCCAGTAATTGATATTTTACCTGAACAAAAAGCTACAGATAAATTAGGGGGCACAATGAGATTGGGAGCGTATCCTATATTTATAAAGAAAGATTCTATCGCCAAAAAAATTTATGAAAAAGATGTGATTTATGAACGCCATAGGCATAGATTTGAAGTCAACCCCAAATATATTGAAAAATTTGAAAAAAATGGATTAACTTTTTCTGGTAAGACTCCAGATAAGCGTAGAATGGAAATATTAGAATTAAAAGATCATCCTTGTTTTGTAGCAGGTCAATTTCATCCTGAATTTAAATCTAGACCTAATAAACCCGCACCAATGTTTAAATATTTTATAGAAGGCGCAATAAAGAAAAAATATGGTGGATAATTTGGTATTAAAAAAAGAAATTTCAAAACAAATAGGTAAGTCTCCAAATTTTGCAGGCCGTGAGCGAGATGTATCCTATTTTATATTTGAAGGTCTTAAATGCCCTGAATGTAATCAAAATACAGCATTTTTGTCTATTGAGGTATTAGATGAATATTCAGGTAATCCTATAATTATTGTGGGTTGTTCTACTGACAGTTGTATATTTAGAACAGAACTACTAAAAAACATGAAAAAGAAATTATATTCATTAGATATATCTTGGAGAGAATACATATTAAAATATTAATTAAAAAAGTTAGATCTTATACTATGAAATATATCACATATAATTTTTAAGTGATTTTATTCCTCTTTCAACTATTATGTATTTATGTAATTGCGCTTCATTTAATAATAAAAGAAATTTAGGAAGAAGTTATCTACTTATTTTTATCTCAATTTTTGTTTTATTAACTTCAGGGGATTCTTTAGCTTCCAATAATTTGTCGATTGAATCTGTTACTTTTAATAATTCTAATCCAACTATTGGTGAAAATATATTAATTACTGCTAATGTTACCAACGTAGGTAATGAAACTGCAAACGCATCTTATGTTGGATTTTTTAAAAATGGATCTTATATTGGTGAAACTCGTGTTGATCCTTTAGAGAATGGTACTTGGTATTTAGCAAACATAACTTGGACTTCAGAATATGGAATTTGGAATATAACAGCATGGGCAGATTATACTGATAATTCATCTGAGAGTAATGAAATGGATAATAATAATTCAAAACTTCTTCAAGTAAATGGCACTGATTTAGTAGTTCAAAAAATTTGGTTTAATTCAACTTCACCAAATGAATTAGATACTATCCAAATTAATGCCACAGTAACCAATATTGGTGATTATAATGCTACGAATGCAAATATTACATTTTGGAGTAATATTAGTGGGTTTATTGATTCAAAATTGATCAATTTAACTTCAGGGGAAGTTGCTAATTTATCAGTTACCTCTGTCCTTTCAGGAGGAGTTC
>CAYQAE010000018.1:0-904 GCA_964415445.1 uncultured archaeon
CTATGGATACATTCTTTTCTTTCATCTCATCGATTATATCTGAAATTTCAGAAGCTGAGGGTTCTCCTCCTTCTGATTTTTCTATAACTGCAACTCTCTCTACTCCAATAATATCTAATAAATATACAAATGCAGGATGATTTACAACTACTTTTGTACCGTTATAATCTTTGAATTTATCAATTATTCTCTCATTTAGATCATCTAATTCTTGTAGGTATTCATCTCTATTTTTTTCATAATCTGCTTTATTGTTTGGATCTTTTTCAATTATAGATTGGGCTATAGTTTGTACCATTATCTTTGCATTTAGTGGGCTCATCCAGTTATGAGGATTATCTTTACCCAATACTGGATCATATTCCATAGATAAATTCTCTTGGGCATCAATAACATTATCAGTATCAAATCCAGTTGAAGATAGAGTTTCTTCTAACCAGGGTTCTAAACCAGTACGTCCCATCTTAATTACAAGATCAGCTTCAGATATTTTTTCATAATCTGAAGTTTTAGATTCATAAGTATGTGGATCAGCTGAACCTGCCACAATTGCATCAACTTCAAGATGATCTCCACCTATATTTTCAGTTAAATCTTCTAAAATTGAGATTGTAGTTACTACTTTTAATTTTTCAGAGTTTACATTGCTAAATCCTAAAATTAGAGCAATAATAAGTACGGATAAATTTCTAAAATTCATTATTTTTTACCTTGTGAGAGAGTTATATGAAACATTTATTAAATTTACTCAAATATTTATTAAAAAAAATAGAAATTCATATTAAAAATTAATAAAGTGATTTATATGATTGTAAGTTTTGATATTCCAAAGCGTTTAGTTGAAAAATTAGATCAGGTTACAGAAGAAGAAGGTTTTTCAAACAGAAGTGAAATTATAAGGACT
>CAYQAE010000018.1:914-1728 GCA_964415445.1 uncultured archaeon
AATAGAACCTAAAAAAGGTCATATTGAGGGAATAGTTAATTTGTTTTATAGACATGAATTAGTACCTGATTTAGCTAAGATTAAGTTTAGATATACTAATCTAATTAAATCATTTGTCCATTCACATTTTGACTATAGCTCTATCTGTTGTGTAGATATATTGATAATATCGGGTGAGGAGAAGGAAGTTAAGACATTACTTAGAGAGATTAATTCAATTAAAGGCATAGATATTGTTAAATTTGTATCTTCTCCGTAATATAAAAAAATAAAAAAGAAATTTAGTTTATCTTTGGGCTCCACTGTAGTCAAAAAATCTTTCGAATTTTCTACCGCACTTGGAGCATTCAAAATCGAAATAAGTAAATTTCTCTTCTGATAATTCTTTTTGAGATACTTCTTTTGTAATATATTTATTACATTTTTTATTAGGACAATGAGTTCTTAGTCGAATAGTTTTTCCGTTAGTATTAGTTTCTTTATCAACCATATAATCACTTCAGATGTTATTTTTTCTTTTGAATTTAGAATATAGCATAAAAGTTATCCAATAACTTGATAAAAATTTGAATATTCATTTAGGCGACTAAAATCACCTGTTATTTTTAATTAGAGCAAAAAACAAATAGAGAAATAAAGCTTATGGCTTTTGAATAAAATTGAGAATTTTTGTGTTAGGTTTATATACTATATTTTGTTTTATCTACTAGCTTCAAAAATTTAAGGTGGATCTTTCTTGACAATTAAATGGAAAATAGGATCTAATTTTGAAAACTTGATATTAAATGATCATAAAATAAAAAATATGGTAATA
>CAYQAE010000018.1:1738-18242 GCA_964415445.1 uncultured archaeon
TATTTATCATGATTTTACTAAAGAAACTAATTTAGACATAATTATTTTATTCAAAGATAAAGGACCAACCGAGGCTAAAATTTATGATGGACAATTTCATATAATAGTGAATCCTAATCTTTACACTAACGAATATAATATTTCTAACTATTTTTATCTCTTTGAGCATGAAATTATTCACCGCTGGAAAATGCCTGTTATATCTTTAATTTCAAAAGAAGGAAATTTAGGACTTTTTAAAGAATCAATTAGCCTATTTCAAGATTTTATGATATTTTGTAACGGATTAGTAGATGAAAAATATGTAGAAGAAATATTAAATCTTTATGATTTTACCTATGAATATAACCAAAATATGCATGCAATCATAGCTGCATTTCATGATTTTTTAGAAAATAAATACGACATCAAAATCGAGCGATATTGTAATACATCTCCTATTTTAAAAGGAATCTCAAGCGAATGGTCATTTTCCTATATTAAAAATCTATTTTTATCTCTTTTTGAAAATATTGATAAAAAATGCTTTGAAAACAATCATTTAGAAAAAATTGAGTTATATAAACTGGCAATTGAAGAATATTGCAAGTTTTGCAAAGATAATTTCAATTGGAAAACGATTGAATTAGAAGACACTATTTTTATAAAAAATTCAAATACTCATAAATTATATTTAAAAATTGATACTACCAACGAAATTTGGCCACCTGAACTATTCGAATGCAGAGTAAAATATTTAATAGATTATTTTAATGAATATAATACTGAGACAAAATTAGAGAAGATATTAAAAATAATGAAATTAGAAACTGAAGCAATAGAAAAAGAATCTCCAAAAAAGCTTTCTAAATGTATGAAAAATCTTTTTGATTATGTTTATAACGGAAACGAAGGGAATGATATTTTATTAAAAAAAATGGATATTCTTTCTGATTTATATCCAAAAATTGAAGAATATAATAAATTTAAATCAATTTTAAATGAAATATCAGATAAAAATAAAATATTAGACGAAAAAATAGATTTTGAAGTTTTTGATGGTGGCAATATAGATTTTTAAGTTTCAAGATCATTTATTTCATTATTTTCTGTATTTTCAGGCATTTCTGAATTTATAGAAATTCTAAGATCATTAAAATCATTTAAAATATTATCAAAACTATAATTATTAATTTCTAAATTTTCACTATATGTCTTTAATTCTTCAAGAGGCATTAAAAGTTTGTTTAATTCAGTTTCAATACCACTTTTATCAATATCTTCTATGTTAGAAAGATTTTGTAAACCTTCAAGTATTGCTTTTGCAGCAAAAATCTTCATTTCTGGTTTTATATTTTCTGATTTATCCGCTTTAATTATATCAATAAGAGGAGAACATATTTTATCAATGTCATTTGGGTTATCAACAAGTAATTTCTTAAAATCTTCAAATGTTCCATCTTTTACATAATCCACTGATCCTATAATTTTATTTGATATCTCTGGACCTATTTGACTCATCTTATCTGAAATTTTGAGGTTTTTATCATATTCTCCAGAATTATATATATTTCCTATTTTAAAATTATTTTCATATGGCATTATTTGATAGTTTTTTTCATTTTTTAGATCATCAGATATTTCTTCAATTGAATTATCAACATTTTTTTCGCCACCAACTAGAGGTTGTTGATATGATGGGTTAGTAGCCTCTGCTGCGGGTATTGATATTTCGGGAGGGATATGCACTATTTTAGGATCAATTTTAGGGAATAAATCTTTTTCTAGTTGATCCAAATATGATTTTGTTTTTGAATATAGATCTGATTTTTCAATTATTTCTTTAATGTGATCTGAAACCTCTTTAGGAATATCTAAATTTAAACCAACTGCTTTCTTAATAGAATCAACTAATTCATTTTTAGCAAAAATTTCTGTTCTCTTATTAATATCAGAATCAAGAATTAATTTTTTTAATTTAGAAGAAAGCTCTTTAACTAAATTTTCCTCACCATGTAACTTCTTGGCCAATGGAATTGCTTCTATTAACTTAGAAAATTCACCTTTTACTTCAAATACTGATTCTTTAGGATCATCTATTTTAGCTTTAATAAAATTTATAATTTGATCCGCTTTTTCTTTTATAACTTCACGAAAATCGTGAGATTTTGTTTCAATATTATCAATATCATTTGAATTAATAATTTCTGAAGTTGGTTCTTGAGCTTTAAAAATATCTTTCTCTTTTAAATCTATTTTAGGCCCCAATAATTTTTCTACTAATTTTTTTTCTAAATCATTAAGAGTTAAATTCTTAAAATTTGATTTAAATTTTAAATTATCTATCTTAGCTTTAATACTTTTAATTTCTTCTTCTGGAGTAAGATAATGTTTTGGTTTCTTATCATAAAGAAAATCTGGTCCATATGCCGGATTTAGATTAGAAGATTTATCAGGAAAATCTGGTGGATTTAAATCATTTATTTCAATATTATTTAGATTTTTATTATCTTCTGGATTTCTTATAGAATCAAATATTTTAGCTAGTTCTTTTTTCTTCATTTTGCTGCCCTTCTTATATTTTATATTCTTCTTCAAATATTAAATTGCAAAACATCATATATAAACTTGACGTTGTAAAAAAAGATTTTATATGAATTCTAATCTTTACAAATGTTTAAATATTATATTTAAGATCATCTATAAAGTTCTTTTTAGATGATTTTATCATCTTTTTTCTATTCAATTGAATAGTTTAGTTTCATTGAAACTAATTTTTCACAATAAAGTGGACCTAGTTTATAATAAAATTAAAATAAAAAAAGTGAAAAAAATGGGATTTTTAAAAATAATAAAAGGCATAGAAGACTCTGGGAGAGCTATCGCCCAGAGTATTATAGGAGAAATTATTCATGGATTATATAATGAACTGGGAGAAGAAAAACCTTATTATATTATTAAAAAAGAAAATAATATAAAAAGGAAAATACTAGTCATCCAAAACCTAGAACTAATAAAACATTAATTTTTCTTTTTTATTTTTATACCATATATGAATAAAATTCTCTAATATCTTTAGATTTAATTTCTAATTCTTTTTTGCCACATCTTACTTTTATTTTATCTTCATATTTTGAATCAGAATATGCTGAAGTAATTTCTGCGGCTAATTTTAAATCATCAGAAGAAAATATTCCATCCACAACAGTAATAGGACCAGAAATATCTACTACTTCACATGCTATTTTATCTTTAGCATACCTCTCAAGCCAGATATTTTCTTCTTCATCTCGACCCACAATTAATTTTAGATCATTATTTATCCTAAAATGCCTACCATACTTTAGTGCGTAAATATCTTTGATATTTATCTTCTCAATATGTTTAAAATAATCTCTAAGCTTTTTTTCAAAATTATTATCACACAAAAGACAACCACCAGCTGGTGATTCATATTCTGAAATTCCTAATTTCTTAGCTAAATCCATCTGAATTTTTCGAGATCTACCTTGAATTGAAAATAACTTATCTCGATCAACTATACCTTGCTTCTCAATCTCTGTCTTATCTAAAAGTTTTGCAGATAACGGCCTCAATATTCTATCAGCTAATCCACTTTCTGTCTCAATTAATTTAATCTCTTTTTTATGCTGAGACTTAGGACGTTGTCCCAACACTTCACCTGTGACTAAAAAATCAGCACCAATTTTTTGCATATGTTTTTTTGCTTGCATAAACATATATATCCTACAATCAATACAAGGATTTATCCCAGATCCATATCCAAATTTAGGATTTTTAACTAAATTAACATAATCGTCTCCAAATTCAATAATATCCAACTTAACAGAAAATTTATTACACAATTTTTCAACTAATTCTTTTGATTTGTATGATTTTCTACTAAAGAATGGAGTTACAAAATAAAGTGCTCTAACTTTAATACCTAAATCAAGCATAATTTTTAAACAAAGACTACTGTCTAAACCACCAGATAACAAAACTAAGGCTTTTTTAGAATCTTTCAATTTATCACAACTTTAGAAAAATTCCACTATTTTAATGTTTTTTTACTACTTTGTTTAAGACTTAAAACAAATTTTTCTAATTTAGATAAGTCTCCATCTTTTATTAATTTAACAATCGCACTCCCTACAATTACCCCATCTGCACCGTATGATAAAACTTCTTTAACATGTTTTGGCGTAGATATACCAAATCCTAAAGCTATAGGGATTCTTCCTTTTGCTATTTTTTTTACTTTAGATATTAAATTTTTGATATCTTTTGAAATCTCATCTCGCGCACCAGTCACCCCTAAGGTAGATACTAAATATAAATATCCATCAGATTTTTCTACTATTTTCTCTATTCTTTTATCAGGTGTAGTTGGAGCAATTAAAAAAATCAAAGAAAAATCATGCATCTTAGTTATATTATATAATTGGTCTGCTTCATCTATCGGCAAATCTGGAACAATTAAACCTTGAACTCCATTATATTTAGAATCTAAAACAAATCTCTCAAGTCCATATTGCAAAACTAAATTATAATAGGTCATAAAAACTAGGGGCCCACGCTCTTTTAAATTAGAAGCCATCTTCATTGCTTTTTTAGTATTCATTCCGCAATTTAATGCTCTCTCTGAAGATGCTTGAATAGTTGGGCCATCTGAGATAGGATCAGAAAATGGAATACCTAACTCTAGGATATCGGCACCACAATCAAATAATTTATGAGCTATAACTAATGACTTATCAAAATTAGGATCTCCAGCTGTAATAAAAGGGATAAATATGCCTTCATCTTTTTTAAAAACGTCTGAAATACTATTCAAACCTTACCACCTAAATAATCTTGAACGATATGAATATCCTTATCTCCCCGACCTGATAAATTCACTACTACAATTTTATCTTTAGATAATTTCTTTGAAATTTTTATTAAATAAGCAATAGCATGAGCAGATTCTAGGGCAGGCATTATCCCTTCAGTCTCTGATAGAATTTTAAATGCATCCATTACCTCTTTATCATCTGATGCGACAAATTTAATTCGATTTGAATCTTTAAGAGAAGATAGCTCAGGACCAACCCCAGGATAATCTAGACCTGCTGATATACTATGTGAGAGCTGAATTTGTCCAAATTCATCTTGCAAAAGATAGGTATATGCACCATGTAGGACTCCTTGTGTTCCTCGACTTAGAGTTGCAGAGTGTTTTTTGGTATCTATTCCCTCACCACCTGCTTCTACCCCTACTAATTTTACATCTTTATCTAAAAATTCATAAAATGAACCAATTGCGTTACTTCCGCCTCCAACACAAGCTATGATATAATCAGGTAACTTTTTTTCAATTTCTAAAATTTGTCTGTGAATTTCACTTCCAATAATTGATTGAAAATTTCTAACTATCATAGGGTAGGGATGTGGTCCAACAATTGATCCTATACAATAGTAGGTAGTCTCAATATTTGTGACCCAATCTCGCATAGTCTCATTTATTGCATCCTTTAGGGTCATAGAACCTGATTTTACTGGATGGACATCTGCTCCATATAATTTCATTCTAAATACGTTTAATTCTTGACGTCTCATATCTTCTTTTCCCATATAAACTTCACATTTTAGACCTAGCTTAGCTGAGGCAATAGCTGTGGCAACTCCATGTTGGCCCGCGCCAGTTTCTGCAATTATGCGTTTTTTCCCCATTTTTTTAGCTAAAACAACTTGACCGATAGTATTGTTAATTTTGTGAGCACCACTGTGACATAAATCTTCTCTCTTTAGATAAATTTTAGGACCTAACTTTTCAGATAAAGATTTAGCAAAATATAGAGGAGTTGGTCTTCCAACATAATCTTTTAGATATCCAAATAATTCTTCTCTAAATGATTTATCATCCTTTAATTTAAGATAAGCTTTATTGAGCTCTTCAAGTGCATGAATTATAGTTTCAGGTACAAATTTACCCCCGTATTTATTAAATTTACCCCTCTCATTAGGTTTTATCATGGCTAAGACCTCACGTTCTCAATTATCTCTGAAATTTTTTTTCTATCTTTTATCCCTGGCTTAATCTCTACACCAGAAGATACATCCACAGCATAAGGTTCTACTTTATCAATTGCATCTAAAACATTATCTGTATTAATTCCGCCTGCCAATATAAAAGGAATTTCAAAAGATCTACAAATATCTGAACTTAAATCCCAATTATGAATTTTACCTGTCCCACCTGCACCTTTTTTACCTTTGGTATCTAGCAAAATGGTATCTACTTTTGATTCAACATATTTTTCAATTTCAAAAATCGCTTGATCTGCTTTTGTATTTTGATCAATTGAATAACAATAGATCAAAGGAGAATTTATTTTTCTCCTAAGTTTGGAAATTATCTCTAAATCAACATCTCCATGAAGTTGTAAGATATCAGCATTTGTTTTTTTCATAATATCTTTAGTCTTAGAATAAGATTCATATACTGTAACAGAGACCGATAATGCAAAGGGAGGCAGATTTTCAATTATATCTTTTGCATATCTTTTTGAAATATTTCTTTTTGAAAGAGCTTCTACACCCACTACAAATCCAAGTGCATCTGCACCCATATTATGTGCATATAGGGCATCTTCAAAATTTTTAAGCCCACAAATTTTAATCTTAGTCATTTATCCTCACATTAGACAATTTTCTAACTTCTTGATCCTTTTTTTTAGATTGCATTAATTTAGTTCCAACTAATACTGCATCTACACCATATTGAGCTAAATTGCTAATATTAGAAGTATTTTCAATTCCGCTCTCAGAAACTAATATTTTAGAGTTATCTATAAATTGTGAAAGCTCTTTTGTAGTATCTAAATTCACTTCCAAAGTTTTTAGATCTCTATTGTTAATTCCAATTATTTTTGCACCTGAATTTAGAGCAATGTCCAATTCATTTTTGTTGTGCACTTCAGATAAAGCCTCAATACCTAATTTATAACATTCATTTAGGTAATCTTTGAGTTTGTTCCCCAAAAGCGCTACAATTAATAAAACTACATCTGCACCTAAATTGAATGAATCTTGAATTTCATCTAAATTAGAAATAAAATCTTTTCTCAAGATAGGAATATTAACTTCCTTTGAAATATTATATAAATAATCAATATTTCCTCCAAAATAGTTATATTCAGTTAAAATTGATATTGAAGAGGCACCATTATTTTCATAAATTTTTGCTAAGTTTAGAATATTTTCAGATTCAAATTCGCCAAAAGATGGTGATTTTGGTTTAATTTCGGCAATTAAAGCAATTTTGCCCTCGTTATTTTTTTCTTTAATTTTTTCAGAAAGTGAATATACTTTTCTATTTCTCAGAGTTCTAACTTCTACTTTTTTTTTCTTTTTTACGATCTCATCTAATATATTCACAATGTGGCCTCCAACTTATCTAAAATAGATGTATCATCTGTTACATGTTTTATAAATGATTTTAGTTTTTCAAATGCTTTTCCTGACTCAATACAATCTTTTGCATATTCTATACCTTCAGCAAAATCTAAATCCATAGCAACTTTTAGTGCTGCTGCAGAATTAACTAAATTCAAATCATAAAGTGGACCAGATTGTCCATTTAAGGTAGCAACTAAATCCCTAGCATTTTCAGATACATCTGCAATTTTTTCAATCTGGGATCTTTTTGCCTTTTTAATCCCAAAATCTTTGGGAGTAACATGATATGTATTAATTTCACCACAATTTAGTTCACATACTTTTGTTTTTCCAAATGTTGAGACTTCATCCAACCCACCTATTCCATGGACAACTAATGCATGTTTTGTACCTAAATTAGATAAAACTTTAGCCATAGTCTCACATAAATTAGGATCATACACTCCTAAAATTTGATGATTTGCCTCTGCTGGGTTAGTAAGGGGGCCTAAAATATTAAAAACAGTTCTAATTCCTAAAGATTTTCTAGGACCTATTGCATGTTTCATTGCAGGATGAAATACAGGTGCAAAAGCAAAACATATGCCACAGCTATTTAGAGTATTCTCAACTTCCTTTGGGGTTTTTCTAAGATCTAATCCTAAATATTCTAGGACATCTGCACTTCCTGATTTTGAAGTAACTGATCTATTTCCATGTTTTGCTACAGGTATATCTAGACCTGCTACAACAAAAGCCGAAGTTGTACTTACATTAGAAGTTTTTATCATATCACCACCTGTTCCACAAGTATCTAGGATATTAATATCATCAGTATATATTTTGTTTGAAAGATCTCGCATTACTTTGGCAAAGGAAGTTATTTCATCAATTGTCTCACCTTTTGATCTCAAAGCAGTCAAAGCCGCGCCAATTTGGACAGGATTTGCTTTTCCATTCATCATGTCTCGCATTAAGCCTTCTGCTTCTTTTTGATTCAAATCTTTTTTATCTATTAGTTTCAATAAAGCCTCTTTTATCATATTTTATACCTCCAAATTAATGAAATTCTTAATTATTTTCTTACCTTCCTCTGTCAAAATAGATTCAGGATGAAACTGAACACCCTCTGTAGGATAATTAATATGCCGAATGCCCATAATTTCTTGGTTTTTATTTTTTGCAGTAATTTCAAGCTCATTTGGAAAATTTTTATCATCTACAGTTAATGAATGATAACGAGTCGCTACAAAGGGATTTTTAACATCTTTATATATTAATTTTCCATCGTGTTGAATTTCACTGATCTTTCCATGAACTAAATTTTTTGCATAACCTATTTTTGCACCAAAAGCATAACCTATACATTGATGACCTAGACATACTCCCAAAATAGGGATTTTTGAGCTATATTTTCTAACAACATCTACACTAATTCCTGCATTTTCTGGCCTTCCTGGACCTGGACTAATTACAATTTTAGATGGATTTATCTTATCTATTTTTTTGAAAGAAATATCATTTCTCACAACTTCTATATTCACTCCAAACTCACCAATATATTGAACAATATTGTAGACAAAACTATCAATATTATCAATAACTAACACATCTACCATCTAATCGACCACCGACAATGCCCGCATCATAGCAGCAGCTTTATTTTCTGATTCTATCCATTCTTTTTCAGGAACAGAATCTGCAACAATTCCTGCCCCAGCTTGGATATAGGCTTTCTTATTTTTTTGAATTAAAGTCCTAATTGTAATTGCAAAATCTAGATTACCATCTAGGCCAAAATAACCTACACTGCCAGCGTAAGGTCCTCTTTTTTGGTTTTCTAATTCATTTATTATCTCCATTGCTCTAACTTTGGGTGCACCACTAACAGTGCCAGCAGGGAATATACTTCTAAGTGAGTCAAAAGAAGAGTATTTTGGATATATCTCACCCTCAACAGTAGATACAATATGTTGGACATGGCTAAATTTCTCAACTGACATTAAATCAGTTGTATTGACTGTCCCATATCTACAAACTCGACCTAAATCATTTCTATGCAAATCAACTAGCATTATATGTTCTGCTCTCTCTTTTGGATCATCTAACATGTCTTTTGCTAAATTTATATCTTCTCTTTCTGTTTTTCCTCTTTTTCTAGTTCCTGCAATTGGCCTGGTAGTAACTTTTCTTTTTTCTGCTCGTACTAACATCTCAGGGCTAGATCCAGTAATATTTAAATCTCCAAATTCTAAAAAATACATATAAGGAGATGGATTACAATTCTTTAGAGCAATATATGTATCAAAAGGAGTCTGAGCATCAATGATATTTTTCTTAGAAATTACTACCTGAAATATATCTCCTTCTTTTATATATTCTTTTGATCGCTTTACCATATTCATGTATTCATTTTTTGAAGTATCAACTTCTGATTCAAGTGACTTAGGTGTTGAAAATTTAGGATCAATTTGCTCTGCAGATAAAACTATATCTTCAATATTATCTAGTCTATTTTTTGCAGAATCTATATCATCATTTAATTCAGATTCATCCTCACCCATTGCACAACTTACTAGCTCTAGCTCTCGATTAATATGATCAAAAGCAACTATATCTTTGGTATAGATAAACTCGCAATCTGGGGCATCTAAATCAGATTCTTTATTTTCTAAATAAGGAAGATAATATCGAATTAAATCATAAGAAAAATAACCCACTGCTCCACCAATAAATCTAGGCTTTTTCTCTGAATTTATAACATCAATTTTGCCCATAGATGATTTCATTACATCAATAGGATCATCTAAATTCTTATCAATTTTAGAGAAACTATCACCAGATAATTTAGTATTACCATTTTTAATAGAAATTCTACCAATTGGATTTACTCCTAAAAAAGAATAACGAGAAGACTTTGCATCTCCTTCACATGATTCTAATAAATAAGAATATTTCGCTTTTGTTTGCTCTTTTAAAGCTTTATAGACATCCGTAGGATTTATAACATAATATTTCATGGATTTAGTAATTGGTTTAACTAACATATTATATCACTTATATACATTTATGTATTAATATATACAAAAAACAATATATATAAATATTTCTGTATCTTTTTGTTCGTATAAAAGGTAGCATACTTGTGGAAAAGTTTTTACACTATAGTCAACTATGTATATACTATGGTAACTACAATTCAAATATCTGAAATTCTTAAGAAAAAATTACAAGAAAAAAAATTATATGAAAAAGAAACATATGAAGAAGTAATAATGGATTTATTAGAGGATTCTATGGAACTTTCTAAAGAAACATTAGAAACAATAAAATCTTCTGAAGAAGATATTAAGTCAGGCAAAATTCATAAGATGGATGAAGTAAAAAAGGAGCTTAAATTGTAATGTATGAGATCATTTTTTCAGATACTTCCTTTAAAAAATTGAAAAAATTAGATAAAAATATACAAAAGAGAATAATATCAGCACTTGAACGTATAAAAGTTAGACCTGAAAATTTTGTCAGAAGATTAGTTAATTCACCTTATTTTTGTCTAAGAGTTGGAAAATATAGAGTTATTCTTGACATAAAACACGAGAAATTAATAATTTTAGTCTTAGAAATTAACCATCGAAAAAAGATTTACAAATAAATTTATACCATATAAGCTCTAACTCTCTCCATTATATGGTCATAGATTAGATCAATAGTTTTATTAATTGTTTTGTGATCTATTATAGTAATATCGTGTTTTATTGCCTGTGAATAAATAAAATTTTGAATTATTCTTATCTCATCAAGCGATTGTAGATATTTAGAAGCGTCACGTTTATTATTTTCTAATCCACGTGCTTTAAATCTCATCAAATGTTCATCTTTGTCAGATACACCAATTGCATAAGCTAGTACGTTTTTTGAATGGATATATTCAACAAATCCAGGTACAATATGAATCCCTTCAATAACAATAGAGACACCCTCTACCAAACTTCGCTTGACAACAGCATCAATTCCATGATTTACTAATTTTAGTTGCTCTTCAAATCCTTTTATAACTCTATCAGGGAATTTTTCAGGGATATCATCAAGTGCTTTCCATGCATCAAATGAAGATCTATGAAGTGCAGGATATTTGTGTGCAGGCAGATCCATACGAAGTACTTCACGGATCGAATCTGTGCCTATAACATGACTTACCCCTAATCTTCGAGCTAGTGACGCACTTATTGTTGATTTACCTGTTCCTGTAGTTCCACCTATCAAAAAAATTAAGGGCTCAGTAGATCTTTTAAAAGACTGCCATAGAAGATATCTATCTGCACAATCTTTAGAATATTTGGTCTTTAGAGCTTCATAGACATAACTTCTTATATGATCACGAGTTATTTCTATCTCTTTTTTCACCTTTAGATGATTTTCTAATTCTTTAGCTATAGTATAAGCTTCTGCCATATTAACTCCTGTAGACATAATAGAGCGAGTAACTATCCCTTTTGAAAATGGAAATTTATGATCCTTGCCCAAAACCATAATTTCAGAAGGCATACATATTAATTAACCCATAAATTAAATAAAATATTCACTGAATATTTTTATACAATTGGTGAATATAATGGAAAAAGAGATCTTAAGACCCTATGAAGCACTATATCCAATTCCAGCTGTATTAGTATCTAGTAAATATAAAGATAAAGAAAATATAATTACAATAGCTTGGATAGGCACAGTTTGTTCAAATCCACCAATGGTAAGTATTTCAATTAGACCTAATAGATTTTCACACAAAATTATCGCAAAAAGCAGAGAATTTGTAGTTAATATCCCAAAAAAAGATATGTTAGATGAAATTAATTATTGTGGTATGGTATCTGGAGAAGATAAAGATAAATGGGAAAGATGCAAATTTAGAAAATTAGAGTGTAAAAACATTAATGTATCTATGATCGATAAATGTCCAGTAAATATCGAATGCAAAGTAGTAGATATTATTAATTTAGGAAGTCATGATTTATTTTTAGGAGAAATTTTAGCAGTTCACAAAGACAAAAATATCAAAAATTTGGATCCTTTGACCTTCTTACAAGGTGAATATTGGGGTTTAGGTAAAAAAGTTGGTTCTCTCTAATGTTCTAGTTGATGAAAAATATGGCCTAACTTTTCTTTTTTTGCTCGAAGATAAGATTTATTGTATTTATTAGATTTCATCTCAATTGGAACTCTTCTATTGACTTCAATTCCATGTTTTTGTAGATCTTTAATTTTTTGAGGATTGTTAGTTAGAAGGTTAACAGATTTAATTTCAAGATGCTTTATCATCTCAGCAGCTAAGCTATAATCTCGCATATCACCTTTAAATCCTAAAGCCACGTTGGCATCTGAGGTATCATACCCTTTTTCTTGGAGCACATATGCTTTTATTTTATTTATAAGCCCAATACCCCTACCTTCTTGTCTCATATATAATAGAACACCCTTTTTTTGATCATCAATAAAATTTAGGGCTTTCCAGAGTTGATCTCTACAATCACATCTAAAAGATCCAAATACATCTCCAGTTAAACATTCTGAATGTATTCTAAGGTATACATTTTTTTTATTTTTTATTTCCCCTTTAATTAATGCAATGTGTTCTTTTTTATCGACATTATTTATAAATGCAACAATTTTAAAATCTCCAAAAGTAGTAGGAAGCTTAGCTTCTGCTGCTATTTTTACACATACATCATTTTTTGAATCAGGACATTTATTGTCTTTAAATTGATTGATAATTTCTTTTAAATTACTTGGTACCATATTAAAATCAAATTTTTATGGATATTTAAAATTTTCTCAATATTTTTCAAAATATAAACAATATATAAATTGTGTATATTTATACAACTTTTAGTTTATATAAATAGGAAGGTTTTTTAGGAATGTTTTATATTATTAATATATAGAATTATTCCTAATTTATTAAGATAAATATTAATATAAAGAGATAGGTACCAAAAATGTATAAAAAAGATTCAATTAATTATATAAAGTATTCATTAGTTGTTTTTATATTAATTAGTTCAATTAATTTATCTGAAGTTGATGCTGCAATAGAATATGATTTTTCTATATTGGATATCTATGTGGATGATCCTTCATATGAGGGGTCAATCGATGTAATTGCAGAAATTAAGAATAATGGAACATCAGAAGAATCTAGACAAGTAGATTTATATTATAATGGGGAACTAAATGATACTCAATATACTCCTACTATGTCGCCAGGTGATATAAATAATGTCTCTTTGAGTTTTGTGGGCTCTGTTGATCCAAATGCAAGTGTTACTATTTTTGTGCATTATGATGATGCTGGTCTTGAGTCCTTTGGAAGATATGAAGATAATAACAAAACAGATTATATTGAGATAAAAAATCGAACTCGTGATTTTAGCATAATATATGCCGAATACAACACTTATGTATGGCAAGGAGATGAAGTAACGTTTAAAGTTTGGTTGAAAAACAATGGAAGCAATCCAAATGATGTACGTACTTTATCAGTTTCTATCGATGGATCAGAAGTAAATTCTATGACTATAGATGATTTAGATAATGGTGAAGAAAATAATTATACACTTACCTGGACAGCGCAAGCAGGAAGTGAACTTAATCGAACAGTAAATATTACTGTAAATACTGTCTCAGGTGAGCCAATAACAAGCGACAATAATTGGACATCAATAATTCAAGTAAATTCAACAGAATCTTCAGCTAACATATCTATTGAAGAAAACAAACAATACTACCTTCTTTGGCAATCAAATGATAATGTTACCTTTAATGTAACATTTACAAATGAAGGGATCGATTCAACAAATCGTAAGATATATTTATATAGAAAAAATAATAGTGATGAGAGAGAAGTAATAGATAAAATAAAAACTACAGGTGTGGTTGGACCTGGAAATAGTACAAATGTAACTTTTATAATTAATGCTACAACTTATTATGGTGATTTTTTCTTTAAAGTTGTTATAGAAAATGAAACAAATGAGCAAAATTTAACTGACAATAATATATCTATAGGGGATGTTGAGATAAATTTAATTGATCCAAATATAACTATAGTAAGTTATTCTAAAGAAGTATGGAGTCGGGAAAGTTTAAATCCTACAAAAAACAATATAAGTATCAATGTAACAAATTATGGAACTACTGTATTTCCTTCTGGTTCTGTTTTAAGAGTAAGATACAATGGTGGTTCATGGACCGATTTAGAAGATATCACATCTATAAATGTAAGTAAATCAAAACTTTTTTGGCATAATATCACAATTCCATGGACAGATGATCCCTCAGATCCATTTGCAAATTATGAATTTGAAGCATATATGAGTTTTTCAAACGTTAATAGATCAAATCTTCTAAATAATACAGGTGATGATACTTCAACTATTAGCATAAAAGTAAATCATACAGACTGGAATGTTAATTTTATTGAACCCACAGATACATTTATGGTTTGGAAAAACAATGAAACAATAAATATTTCCGTAAATGTTGAAAATTTGGGATCAAATCCACAACTTTGCACCATAAGATTTTGGGATAACAAATCTGAAATTGATATTACAAACAATAGTATAAAAATTGAAAATGGAACAAATTTCATATATAATTTTACAGTAAACAGTAGCTCTATTAATGGATTCAGTAAAGGTTATCATAAATTATTTGTAAATGTAACTGCAGCTACAAATGAAGGCATCTTAGCAAATAACAATGATACATTTGATTCAATAGAAGTAAATAGAATTAACCCAATTATTCTTGAAGTAAATGTATCTAAATATACATTGTGGGATAATGACCAAGAAGATTTAATTGTAAATGTTAGCATACAAAACAATGGAACTGTTGCAATTCCTTCATATTATCAACTTGAATTGTATGGAGATGATGGTTCAGGATACAAATCATATGATTCTTTAGATCTCAAAGATCAAATGCCAACAACTAATATTACAGTCTATCAACTTAAATGGCAAGCACAATGGAATAATAATCTAAGTTATCCAAATTGGTCTTTTACTGTAAATATAACAAACAATACCGCAATTGAGAGAGATGAACTTGATAAAGATAAAATAGATAATAATTTTACAATAGTTCAACCTGTAAGAATTGATTATACTAAAGTATCATTAGATCTTCTTTCACCATCAACTACTTATGCGTGGAACAATACTGGATCATATCATATTAATGCAAATTTATCATATACCACAACTGTTGCTCTAAATATAAACTCATCTATTTTTATTGATGGAGTAGAACAAGAGATAAATTGGACATATATATCTAAAGCAAGTGCTGGATTTTATAATATAGATAACATAACAACAAAAGGTCAAGGAGAATACAATATTTCTGTAAATCTAACTTTAAATATCTCTTCATATTATAATGATCCTGCTGCTGAAAAAGAAGTATGGGCTTTATTATATCTTGATGACCATGATCTATCTTTAGATAATTTAGAATATGTAGAATTGCTTTGGGAGGGAAATTTTACCTATTTTAACATCACTCTAAATAATAATGGAAATATTAATGATAATTTTACTCTTGTTACCAAAATTGATGGAAGTGAAATTTATACAAATTCTAGCAATATAAGTGCTGGAAATTCTATTACTTTCAATATTCCTTGGACTGCAAAAGGAGCTATAGAATCCTTAAATCGAACAATTAATATAACAGTAATTTATGAAAATCCATATGATCGAGTTGTAGCAATACCATTTGAAAATTCATCAAATAACTCAAAACTATTTCAAGTATCAGTAAACTACACAGATCTTATTGCAGAAACTATTTGTGTCTCTGGACCATCTGGACTGCATTATGAACCAGGTGATACCATATATTTCAATTTTACTGTATTCAATAATGCAACTCAAAGCACATACATAACAGTAGACTTTATAGGAAACAATTCAGGCTTTAAAAAGACAAATAGTACCACTTTAGGAAATTGGACTTATCACAATTTCACATTCAATTGGACTCCAACATGGACAGACATTGGAGATTGGGAATTAACTTTTAGTATAAGGCAAGGCTA
>CAYQAE010000018.1:18252-22329 GCA_964415445.1 uncultured archaeon
ATTCTACTTCACTTTCGATAATCAGATATGCATTAAAAATAATAAATATTTCAACTTCCCCTTCTAATTTTGCCTACACTGGAGAAGAAGTTGATTTTATCCTATATGTTGAAAATAATGGATCTGAAGATGAAAATGTAAATGTGACTTTATTAGGTGTAGACTATATTGAAACATATATAGAATCAGGACAGACTAAAAGAGTTACAATATCACAATTAATCCCTCTATATATTACAGGCCTACAAGATATAGTTGCAATAATAAATTTAACTTCACAGACTAATCCCAATCATGAAAGAAATCTAACAGATAATGTTGCTTTAGTGCAACTAAATATAGGAAGTATAGACGTAGCAATTGAGAGTGTTTTTATATCACAAAATGTTATATCTTATAATTCTACATTTGATATTTCTTTAAATGAATCAGAAACTAGAAATATAATAGTAACTTTATCTAATTTAGGAATAAATAACACTATAGCAAATTTTAGTCTAAATATATACTATAGCAATATGAAAATTTTATCAAATTCTACGTTAAGTATCGATTCAGGAGATATAATAAATGTAACTTTCAATTGGGCTCCTTCAGAGAGTATTTCAAAGCTCAATATATCAATTGACAGAATACAGAAAGATGTGAATTTTACATCTCATCAGTTTATATTCTCTACAAATGTAACATTTTTTGATTATATTGCCCCAAATGTTACAGGATTTATTACATCACAAGAAGAAGGATCTGGAACATTTATAATAAATTTAACTGACAAAAATAATATAAAAAATGTATTATTACATGTAATACTTGATGGAAAAGAATTTATACATAGTATGAAAGAAATAGAAAATGGAACTTATGTTTTAAAATTAACTGGGTTTGAAAAAGATACTACAATTTATTACTATATAACAGCAGAAGATGAAAGCGGAAACATTCTAAATTACACAAACAATGGATCACTTTTTATTATGGAGATAGAAGGAAAACCTATTCCTTATGATTATTTTAGCACAAACAACATTGCATTATATATTATTTTTATCTCAATAATCACATTTTGTGCTACCTCTTTATATGTTGATATTCGCGATCCTAGACTCGGCTATAAAGTAGATATCTCACAAACTGAAATAGATATCTACAAAAAGACAATAAAAGATGCCCAAAAATATGCAAAAAAAGGAATGTATGATGAAGGGGCCATTATTTTATTTAGAACCTTCACTCATTATATTAAAGCACGCTTAGGTATAGCTTGGAATGAAAAACAAACACTAGGTGAATTTATGGATAAATTAAGTGGATCAGATGTGTTGTTGGGAACAAACGAAGTTTTTGGTCTAGGTGCTGCATTTGAAAGAACAAAATATGGAAAAGAAGTTACAAAAGAAGCATATGAGTTAGCTTTAGAATCATTTAAAGCTCTATTTAAACAAATGTTTATTGGAGACTATGCTTCAATATTCAAAATTCTAGAAGAGAAATATGTTGAAGGTAGTATTTCAGAAAGTGTATTTAATGACTTAAGCAGAAAATATCAAATGCAAATTGAACAAATTAGTGAACTTTTAGGTGAAAATTAATTGGAGGTTTAGTTTATGGATGATATAGTAATATATGGAGCTATTGCAGGTATTGCTGCAGTAATTTTGGTTTTTTATTTAATGCAGGGAAAGCAAAAATCAATATTTAGTAGAATTTCAAAAAGAAGTCCCCCACAGATGGGTAGATATAGAGAAATCTTATCGACAGCTGAAAAAATAGCTTACGAAAAAAAGTATTCAAAAGCAACTCAGTTTGTGTATAAATCTTTTGCTGAATTAGCCCGGGAGAAAATGGGAATAATTTGGACTGCAAATATGACGGCTGAAGAATTTGTAGAGAGTATGGTATCTAGAGATGCTATGCTAAATATACATGATCT
Source organism: uncultured archaeon (assembly GCA_964415445.1). Taxonomy (GTDB): domain Archaea; phylum CAYQAE01; class CAYQAE01; order CAYQAE01; family CAYQAE01; genus CAYQAE01. The sequence continues at coordinate 20,186 of CAYQAE010000018.1, forward strand.
TATGGGTTTGACTGCAGTATTTGAGAGAGCAAGATATGGAAAGGGAGAAATTACCCCAACAGAATATAATAAAGGTATTACCGCATTTAAAAATGTCTATCAACAAATGTATTTGGAAGGATCACGTAGATTAATTACTTCTCAAAAAGGAAAGATGGCTAAAGGATATACTGGACCATCAAATAGGATAAAATCTAAATTAAATAGTTTAACATCAATTGAGGATATGAAAAAGTGAAGAGATATATTTTGATATTGGTCTTTATCATAGGCTTGATGGAAGTCTTCGCTCAAAATTTAAGTGAAGAAGATGTAGAAGAGATGCAAACAGCATACTCTTTAAATGATAGTGGGCCTGTTGGTTGTTCAGTGTTTAAATCTATTGCTGAAGATGAAGGCTATACTATAGAAAAATTATATGCTCCAATTACTACTTCCAAATTAATTCCAAATTCAATAATAATTATACTTAGTCCATTTATACCTATATCATCTGAAGAAGCATCAAATTTAGGTAGTTGGATGCAAAGTGGAGGTACTATGCTTTTGGGTGAAGATATTCAAAATGCATCTGATGAGATATTTAAATATTCAGATGTCTCAATTGGATCAGATTACATTGATGGAATTCCAGGGGGATCTTTTACTGCAATTTATCAAACAGAGATTTATGATAATATATCAGATGTTGGTTATTTTATGACAATTGATCCGTATCCGATAAATGGTGGTGATTTATTAATTCAGACTAATTCAGATACGTGGGCAGATAATATTTCTCAAAATCATGAAAAAGATCCGGGTGAAATTTCAGGACCATTTGATATTATGACAAAAAAAGATATAGGTAGCGGTCGTAATATATTTTTAGGAGATCCAACTATATTTACAAATTTTATCCTAAATTACACAGAAATTTCTTACCTTCAAAATAATAAAGAATTCATGCTAGATTTTCTTACATATCTTACAGGTGGAGATACAGACAAAACTATCCTTTTTTACCAATTAAATGAAACAATGTTTTATCAATATTTATATGAAGAATATGGATATTTAGATGCCCTAAATTTGGATTTAGATAATTTACCTGAAGATCCTATCGAGCGATATGTTTTATTAGATCAGTATATGAAGGCTTTAGTTGAATATGAGCTTTGGGCAGAGATAGATGAAGCTTATCCATATTATTATAACTCAACTGAGGAAGTATTTCCTATTCTTCTAAATTATACAGATAATGATTATATTACAGACGCAATATATGATAATGTAGATGGTGCTATCGAAGATTTAGAAGATGCAATTTATGGACGAAATGGAACTACCGCAACAGAAGCTTTGCAGACCATATATAGTCAGTTTATATTTTCTGCTGGAAATTATATGTTTTATTCTCAACATATAAGAATGAAAGAGTATGTTGAAGATGAAAATTGGTCTGCTGCTATAGATTTATTCTATAACAAACCTGATGATATTCCATATTTCGATTATTTAGCAAATGTCAGTGAACTAACTTTATATACAGATGAACAAGAGTTAGGATATAATGGTACTGTTTTCTTATTTGCATCCATTTTAATTGAAAAAGGAGATTATGACACAGAAGAGAAAGCCTCCAAATATTCAGAACTTGCAAATCTTACCAATGATTTATTAGAAGATCTACAGAATCATAGAAAATCAGAATCCCTAGATGATCTAGATGATATTGAAGATTTTCTTTTGCAACTTCTTATGGATCAATTTGAATTTCCTGACAAACTGCCACCATGGATATTAAAACTTCTTTTGGAACATCTTGATGAATTACTTGAGATGATAAAAGATTATTTTGATCAAATTGATTGGACTGACGATCTAAAATCAACTATACTCTATCTTGTAGCATTAATTGCTACATTTATTCAGATGATGGCATTAGCCATGCGTTTAGCAAAACATAAAGATGTAGTATCCCCTACAGAAGAGCCAGAGATTCAAGAAGAATTACCTGAAGAAAAAGTTGCTTCAAAAAGAATATTAAAGAAATTAGGTCTTGCCGCTGGCGATTATAACAGAGCAACATTGCTTTTAATTAGAAAATTCAAAAAAGAAGTGGCCAATAAATTTACTGCACAAACAAATTTTGTTTTAAGTAA
>CAYQAE010000018.1:22339-26898 GCA_964415445.1 uncultured archaeon
AGTAATAAAATATTAATAAATATATTAGTTAAAAGATATGAGGGAGTAAATCCTCAAGAATTAGAACATTTATTTGAGATGGCAAAAGCAGCAAGAAGTGGCGGTATCACAAGAGATGTATTTGACGTATTTAGTTCGCATTTAATGAAATATTTTAATTTATTAGGAATAGGAGGTTAGATAATTGAATGTATTACCCGAAGATGCAACCCCATCTGATTTGCGAAGCTTGGCTAAAGAAGTTTACAAAGAGATGGGCAAAGTAATAGTAGGAAATAAGTCTATAATTGAAAAAATACTTATTAGCGTATTAGCTGACGGGCATGCTTTATTAGAAGGTGTACCTGGGACTGCAAAAACTACATTAGTTAAAACATTATCAGAAGTTGTTAATTGTGATTTTAAACGTATTCAATTTACACCAGATCTTATGCCTTCAGATATTATTGGTACAAATATATTTGATGTTAGAAAAGGAGATTTTCATGTGAGAAAAGGTCCAATATTTACAAATTTACTGCTTGCAGATGAAATAAATCGAGCACCGCCTAAAACCCAGGCCGCACTCCTAGAATCTATGGAAGAGAGACATTCCACCATTGATGGTAAACCCTATAGTTTAGGTAAACCTTTTTTTGTACTTGCTACCCAAAACCCAGTAGAGCAAGAAGGAACATATCCCCTACCTGAAGCACAAATGGATAGATTTTTACTTAAGTTAATTGTAGATTATCCTACACCTAAATCAGAACTAACTATAATGGAGAGAAATGCAAAAGGTATAAGTATTCGAGCAATAAAAAAAGCAGAAATGAACGTAGTTGCAGATCCTGAAACAGTAATAAAAGCACAAAAATTAGTAAAAAAAGTCTATACTGACAAAAGTGTGCTAGAGTATATAACAGAAATTGTAAAACATACCAGAGAAAATACAGATACAATTTTAGGTGCAAGTCCCAGAGCGTCCCTATCTCTTATGAATTGTGCAAGAGCACGTGCTGCAACTAAAGGTAGAGACTTTATAGTTCCAGATGATGTAAAATCACTTGCTATAAGTGTATTACAACATAGAGTTATGATAAAACCAGAATCAGAATTAGATGGTCTAACTCCTGCTCAACTAATACGAGATATCCTAAAAAGAGTCAATGTTCCGCGGTAAATAAGAGGCGGATATTATATGATAATTACTTCCAAATCCACAAAAATGATCTTTTTAGGTAGTATTTTTTTAATTTTAGGTCTATTTCGAGGAAATGTAATATTAATTGGATTTGGATTTTTTCTACATCTACTTCCTTATGTTGGTTATTTTTGGTCTCTCAATTTACGACATGAACTCAAAAAAGTCTCAATTGATAGGGTAGTTGAAAATAGTAAAATATTTGAAGGTAAAGAAATTTCTGTGCAACTTATAATTAATAATGAAAGTTCCCACCATTTTAAATATGTCGAAATTACAGATCAATTACCTGAAAGTTTTGTTCTAACATCAGGAACAACTAACAGGAAATTAATGTCAGTTAAACCATATCAAAATGCATCATTTATCTACAAGGTTAAATCAACAAGGAGAGGTAAATTTGAATTTGGAAAGCTAAAACTACATACCTATGGATCGAGGGGTTATTTTCAATTTAAAACTGAATTGAAGGTAGTTCAAGAAATAAAAGTTATGACTAACATTGATCATGTCTTGAAATTTGAATTCTCATCTAAAAAATCTACCGCAAAAACTTTAGGAATTCACAAAAGTAAAATTAAAGGGATAGGAACTGATTTTGCAGAACTTAGAGAATATGTAAAAGGTGATGAATTCAAAAAGATTAATTGGCCTGCAACTGCCAGATCAGGTAAACCGATAGTTAAAGAATATGAAGAAGAAAAGAATCAAACTATCATGATATTACTTGATTGTGGAGGACATATGAGAGGTGGCCCCCTAGGTAAGACTAAATTTGATTATTCAATGAAGGCTTCTTTGATGCTTGCATATTTAGCTGAAAAAATGAACGACAATATTGGATTAGTTGCTTTTGGCAGTGATATCATAAAATATCTACCTCCCAGAAAAGCAAAATCATCTTTTCATCAGATGATGCACTATTTCTCTGAACTTTATCCAAAAGGTAAGACTAATTTTGATAAAGCTTTCAAATTTTTAATTGTAAGGCACAAAAGGAGAATGTTAGTTGTAGTTATAAGTGATATATCTTTAGAGTTTGCAACAGATATCTCAAAACATAGATATGCACAAACTTTACTAGATTCTTTGAAATTCTTATCCACTTACAGACATCTGCCTTTATGTCTTATGGTGCGAGATCCAGATATATCGACTATTTTAGAAGGTAGAGTTAGGCCAAAAGGAGATCTTCTAGAGAAATCTATGATTAGTGCCACAATTGATGATATCAAACAAAGAAGAGACGTATTAGTTAGAGATATGAAAAGAGAAGGGGCATTAGTTTTAGATGTACCGCCAGATGATTTAATAAAAGCTACAATGAAACAATATATAGAGATAAAAGAGAAAGGTATGCTTTAGAATCCTTCTGAAAAAAAATCATGGATTATAAACCTTGCTCCAAAAAAACCTAAATAGATAAATAAAACATTTTGACTTAGAGCTTCATAAATAATAGATATATAGATTGGAACTAAAAAAACAATCAAAAGGCCAAAAGAATAACAAAAGCTTTGATATAATTCTCCATATATAGAAAAAGCTAGAAGAGATACACTACCTATTATCAAAACCAAAAAAATAAGACCTAAATAATTAATATCATTATAATCATATGCAAATGCATTATTGGTATCTTCATTAAATCTATCAACACTAGCTTCTCTTCCATCTTGAATTTGGGTAGTTGAATCTGAGCTATAAAAATAGTAAAAAAAACCTAAAAACCAAAAAAGAGCAACTAAACTCATTATTCTTCTATAATTGGACTTTGTTTTATATTCAGGTATGAGGCGTTCTTCAATTCTGAGATGTTCTTTCCAACTACTTTTCCAAGATCTTCTATGGGCAAAATCTAGCAGAATTAAGGTAGGAACAATAGTATATGCAAAATCCCACTCCCAACCAATGTTATTTCCATCTGCATCTTCACCTGTTACAAACATATTTAGTAATTCACTCCATTTGCCATCTGCATATACAAATAGTAGATAGGAAAAGAAGGTAGCAATTAAAATTAACCAAGCAAAAGATAATGATTTAGTAGAAAAAAACAAATAAAGAGAAAATGATCCAATTAATAATAAAAAAACAATAGCAACAGTATTAATCTCAGCATTTACTGATTCAAATTTAGCATATAACGCCACAATAAGCCAGATGGCTACTGGAAATACAACGAAATCTTGAGTTTCATATCTCATGATCAACCAACTAAAATAATATAACCATTAAATATAAAATGTTGTAAGAGAATAAATTAATAAAGATAATAATAGACTAAATATATTGGTTATTTTTCTAAATTTTTGAAAATTGTTCTAAAAACTCCTGCCAATTTATAAGCTTCGACCGCGGATATAAAAGAGCGATTAATTATATTTTTAAATACTTTATATGCTTTATCTCGTCTATAATCTTTGAAATATTTCAAATTATCAATTATTTTTCTCATATAATCAAAAAGGATCAACTTTTCTTTTTTATCTGCAACACGTATATCTTTGGATTTATCCAAATTATATAATTCATAGAAAACTATTGCTGCAGCATGAGAAATATTGAGAGGTTTATAATTTTCTGAAGTAGGTATATTAATTACTAAATCTAATTTATTTAGCTCATCCAATCTAAGACCTGAAGATTCTCGACCGAATATTAGACCAATTTTTCCTTCGATTTCTTTAGCTTTTTTTACAAATTCATCAGGGTATAAAGATAACCGATCCAAATTGTATTCATTTGCCACTATTGCAGTTGTGCCTACTGTAAAATCACATCCTTTAGTTGCTTCAGTCAAAGTTTCAACTATTTTTAGTTTTTTTAAAATATTATCAGCATGCATAGCATGAGTATAAGCTGCATTATCAATTAGAGTTTTAGGATTTACTAAATAAAGATCATCTAAATCAAAATTTTTCATACATCTTGCAATAAACCCAATATTTCCTGAAATATGTGGCTCCATTAAAATAACTCTAACCTTTATCATCAAAACCAACTTATTAGTATTCGCAAAATATTATAAATGAATAAAAAAAGAACCTAAATGGTGTTTAGATGAAAGAAAAAGTTCAAGAAGTTATTGATAAAATAAGACCTGCACTTCAAGCTGATGGCGGAGATATTGAATTAGTTGATGTAAACAAAGGTAAAGTCAAAGTAAGATTGGTTGGTGCTTGCAAGGGTTGTCCTATGAGTGAGATGACTCTAAGGATGGGTGTTGAAAAAGCGCTAAAAGAAGAAATTCCTGAAATAAGCGAAGTTATAAACGTACAATGAAATTGAGGTTTAAATATGGCAATTGAAGGCAGAGCAAAAAAAGTAGGAGATCATATCGATACAGATCTAATTATTGCAGGAAAACATCTAA
>CAYQAE010000019.1:0-7983 GCA_964415445.1 uncultured archaeon
ATGGATCTTATACTGTAAAAGTTAATGTTACAGATGGTCAAGATGTAGATGAATATAGTTGGACCCTAACTGTTAATGATGTTAACAGAGTACCAGAGATTATCTGGTATTCACCTGATAATTTAACACCTTCAATAGATGAAAATTCATCACTAGATCTTGAAATAACTACTTTAGATTTAGATGGTGATCCATTGACAATTAATTGGTATTTAGATAGTGTGCATGTACAAACCGATGGTAATTATACATATTCCCCTTCATTTGAAGATTCAGGAGTACATATTGTAAAAGTTAATGTAACAGATAGTACAAATACTACTGAATTAGAATGGGCGATAACTGTTAATGATGTAAATCGTGCTCCACAAATCAATTCTTCTTTTCCTGCTTCTTCTGAAGTATCTATTGATGAAGGAGATAATCAATTTTTTGAAATAATTCCTTGGGACCCAGATGAAGATGTACTAACAAAAAAATGGTATGTAAATGATAGTGAAGTAGGTATTGGAGATAATTATACTTTTGTTTCTGATTATGATGATGCTGGATCTTATACCATAAAAGTTAATATTACAGATAGTGAATTTATCGATCAAGTAAGTTGGACTTTAACTATTAATGATGTAAATAGAGCACCTACTATAGACTATTATTCACCTATATCAGATCCTACTATAGATGAAAACGAAAATCAATTATTTGAGATAGTAGCTTCAGATTTAGATGGTGATCCAGTGACAATTAATTGGTATTTAGACGGTGGACATGTACAAATAGATGGTAATTACACTTATAATTCAGATTATGAATCTGCAGGCGTATACACTGTAAAAGTTAATGTAACTGATGGAGAAGGTGTGGATAGTTATAATTGGTCTTTAACTGTAAATAATGTCAATAGAGATCCTGTCGCTTCAATTGTAAATAACAACATTACTTCTAATGTTGATTGGATAGTTATGTTTAATGGATCTGATTCATATGATCCTGATGGGGATGCTGATATTGATACTTATTTTTGGGATTTTGGAGATGGAACTAATGGTACAGGTAAGTTAGTAAATCATACTTATACATCTGCTGGTGAATATACTGCTACTTTATATGTTAATGATAGTGAAAATGCTAATAGTGAGGATGTAACATATGTGACAGTTCAAGATTATGTTAGTGAGGGTACTAAAGATGGGTATAGTAGGATTACACCTTATGATTGTAAAGCAGCTGCACATTTAGATTTTGATGACAAATATACGCAAAGTTTCTATATCTATAATATTAGTGTTTATGTTGATAAAGTAGCAGTTTTTAATGAACCAAATTCAACTCTTTCATTTAAAATAACAGGTGGAGAATTAAAAGGAGTTCAATGGGTTCCAAATGAAACTGATGAATTTTTTGCAATTAATATTTCACTTAATTATTCTTTGGATGATTATTGGGTTGATATTTTTACTGGTGGTATATTGATCTACAAAAATAGTTTTTTTGTGTGTCAGATCTATTCTTATGGACCATCGCCAGATTTTGACCATTATATGTTAACCAACAACTCACCAGCAACAAGAACATGGATGACAAGTGAAACAGGGGGGGATACGTGGAAGTTACAACCATACATTTCTGATTTATGTATAAATTTTACATATGTATGGGCAAATACAACTGAAGATACTACTCAAGATGCTTTGCAAGAGGAAGTAATTAATGAAAACATATCAAAAGAAGATGAAAATGATATTTCTTTTATTAAAACTATTATAGTAATACTTTCTGCATTAACTATATCTATTATTGGATTTATTAAACCTACAAGAAAAATAAAAAGAAGAAATAAGATTTCACAACTTGATGCATTTGGAAAAGATTGGTGAAATATCTGATAAATCTTTTTAGTTAACTACAGTTTTTTAGTAATTTAATTGTCAATTTTTTTAAAAAAAACGAAAAGTTTAAATAAACTTCATACAATAATTAATTTGGAATATATTTCATCAATATGTTGAAATAAAATTTAGATGGATTTCCAACGTGGAGAGTTAGTCTCTTCTTGTGTAAAAGTGTTATAAAATGAAATTATTTATGTTTTTATTAATATTGAATATGGTTATTGTAATTAGTGAAAATGCGGAAACACTATTTGTTGAGGATAATGAATCTCTTGATGAAGGTCTTCCTACTTTTTATTATGCTATTTTTGCAGAAAATTTTACAATTGAAAATGATTCATACATTTTCGATATAACTGTTTATTTAGAAAATGTAGAATCCAATTCTGAACTTTATGGGAAAAATCGCACACTTCAAATAAGAAATGGATTATATAATAATCCAATAAATAATAATAGTGGAATTATTCTTGAAACAATGCAATATATAGCAATAAATTCTGCAGAATGGATCACGTTTAGATTTAATCCTATTTTTATTGAAAAAGGGATGTATTATGTATATCTAGATTTAATTGGAGATGATGTGGAATCTAAAAAAGATTTAAAATGGAAAAAAACAAGTGATTCCACTACGGGTAATAATGCCTCTGTTTATTATTGGGATAATGATGGGGAGTTGAAAGAGACCTATAAAGATAATTATGATTGCCCACTCAAACTCAACATATCAACTTCACCCATTAATTCCTCATGCTCCGCCCCCGATCTAAACACATATTACAACCATCCAACTACTGTTTCAGTAAATTATACCGATTTTGTGGATAATAATATCCCAAATGCTACTGTAAGATATAACATATCTGAATTAAATCTAAACGGAATGATGGAAGACCCAGATGGTGATGGAATATACACAAAAGAAATTACTTTAACTGATTTAGGTACATACACTATCAATTTCACTGCAAATCGATCAGGATTTCTATCTTCTTATGTAACTTCAACTATCACCGTAAATAAAAGACCCACTACAACACATATTTTGCATCAAAATAAGGTTTTAAGAGGATCTACAACAGAAGTTTCTGCATTTTTAGTTGATGATTTAACTTCACAAAACTTAACCGATGCCACCTTAACTTGCTATTTTATTAGTCCATCTTACGTTAATCTTAATTCATCAATTATGCAAAAGCAATCAACACTACACAAAACAACTTTTGATATGAAAGATAGTACTGCAAATATATATTATTTCAATGTTACTTCAAATAAGAATTATTACCAAACTAGTTCATCTATGGTCTCTTTTGAGATATATGAAGCCCAAATTCTAAGTAGTATTGATTCAAATAACAATTTGATAATGTATTTTGAAGATGAAAATACAAAACAACAGCTAGATACTCTAAAGATAGCATATACTATAGAAGATTTAGAAGGCACAATTGTAACTTCAGGAGCAGTAAATGAACCTAACGAAGATGGTTGGTTTATAATTGATCTATCTGAAGAAGTTGAACCTGGAAACTATACTATTGTTATGCAACTTTTTAATAATGATTATTTTATTGGGACAAAAGAGAGACCAATATATGTGCAAAATTCAACTTCAAATGATACTACCACTGAAAATACTTCCCCATCTAGCTCATCAAATACATTAATATACCTAATTATGATGGTAGCAGTAATATTTGGGGCTTCAATTGGCTCACTATCTGTATATCGAAAAAAACACTCTAGTTTAGATCAAAATGAAATGTTAGAAATTGAAAAACCAGATGAGATGAAAAATTTGGAACAGACAGTTAGCCAAAACCATGGATATTTTGAGTATCTAGAACATGAATTATTTGATGAGGATGAAAAGCCTCAAGAAGAGCAAAAAGATAATAAAACTCTACCTAAATCTCTAGAAGATCGACTATTTAACCTCTACAGAGAAGGAAAAACATCAAAAGATCTAGATCTATCTATTTCTGATGATAGATATTCTTCTGGCCTACCTACAATGGATGCAATGTTAGAATCAGGAATACCTAAAAAAAGCTCTACTCTATTTATTACCCCAGTATGTGATCAAAAACCAATACTAATTGAGAAATTAATTGAAAAAAACCTAGATTCATCAACTTGCATATATGTAGGTGAGACTATACCTGTATATCTTGAGAGTGAAATTGGAAACGAAAACATGTTTTTTGTAGTCTGTGATGAGGAGATAAATGGTCCAAATATAATAAAAGCAGATTGTGGCCCAACTTCAATTAATTTAGCTGTGGCTAAAGCCATAAGAAAGAGAGGGACAAAACATACCATATTAATTTTGGATGTAATGACTAGCTTTACAAAAACTCAAACTTTGCCTACAATCCATGATTTTGTTAATGCACTAAAGACTAAGTCTAAGAGCAAAAATATGTCTACAGTTGCATTTATAAATTCAGAGGTCGATAAAGAGATTATATCTGAGATTTCTGAAATATTTGAAGGTGTAATTGATATAGATAATTCTAAGGAAAAAATTGTAGTTACAGTTAAAAAATTCACAGGCTTAGATGATCATGCATATGGAGATTTTCCGATTATAGCAGAGAATGGACATGAATTTTGGATTGATTTGGATATTCTTAAATTCTCAAAAGAATTCAAAAAGAGGTTTGAAAGTCTGTAAAAAAAACATTTTTTAGTCTAAAACATTTTGGATCGCACTAGTTATAGGCCACACTTTAATTATACCTTTATTTCTAATTTTATTAAAATGTTTATTGTTTGTAATAAAAATTGCACCTGTTTCTAATGCCGTAGATGCATGAATAACGTCTTTTAACTCTGACTTAGGAAAATATTTTTTGCATATCTTAATCTTTTCTTTGTTTAAACCTTGCATTTTTGTTTTTGCTATAAGAATATCTAATAATTCAGCAGCTGTTTGGAATTTGAACTTCTCTTTGTATTTTTTCATTTCTTCAATAAGATATTTATTTCCAACTAATTCAATAGATGTATTTCTAACGCATTCAAGAATAAGATCTAAGGAAAATGTTTTTTTTGAGGATTTTTAATTGCTGAGACAAAAACAGTATTATCAATCAAAAATATCTTTGTTTTCTTTTTTGATTTTTTCATTTAAATCTTTTCCTACTTCTGAGACAATACTATCAATATTTACATTTTTAAGTTCATTTTGTAATCTTTTTGCTATTTTAGTTCTATCCAGTTTTTCGAGTATAATCTTGTCGTCAAAATCAACTAATAAGAGTTCAGTTTTAGGTGAAATATGCATTCTTTGACGTAATTCAGAAGGTAAAACAATTCTACCGGCTTTATCAATCGAAACAATATTCATTTTTATCAGTATTATATTGAATATTATAATATATAAAGTTTACCATTTTTGCCATATATGGTATAAATGTCATGAATAATAATTTATATTCAGACTAAGTATTTTTAATTCTCTAATCTATTGAAGATATCTCAATTTTTTTTGATTTTAATTTTTTCAAAATTTGATAAAAATTTTTCTTAAGGTATCTCCCTGTCAATAAGGTGCAATCAAGTCTGTGGATATGTCTAATATTTGCAAATTCCCAAGGATGAATAAATAAAGTCATATTATCTACTCTATCTAAATAGTTAATTATAATTTTCACTGCTAGATTATATGGGATTCTAAATATCAAATTAGATAAAGTAGGTGGATATTCTTTGATTATATTTTGTTTTTTTAATTTGAAATTAGGATATGAGCTATCATATTTATAAATCATATCTACTAAAATCTCAAGCCCCTCTAAATCCATCTGAAAATAGGGTGCACGAAAACCTCTAATTTTTTGAAATTTAGATAAAATTTGATGAGATTTTCTAAATAGTTTTTTCTTATCTTCAAAATTTAATTTATTGACCCTAATATGGTTATAGAAATGGGATGCAATTTCATGTTGTTTTGAAATTTTATAAACTACTTTAGGAAATTTTTTGGCTAAATTTGCAGACACAAAAAAAGTAGCAGTGCAATTTAGAGATTTTAATATTTCTAAAATATCTTCGATTTGATTTATTGACTTCCATGTATTTAGATATGGTGGCAGGTCAACTTCTAAGTCGAAAGTTAGGTATATCTTTTTCATCTTCTTTATCATCGCTTTCTTTAGATTCAGCATTATTTTTTTGAATTATTTTAACCCCTACTGTGCTTACAATTGATCCTCCAAATATTATTGCAATTAAAAATGGGACAATTCTTTCAATAAATACCGCAGCTGCAGCAACATCAGCAGGTATTCCAACATAAGTAGTATATAATACTACCCGAATACTCTCTTGTGCACCAACACCACCAGGTATTCCAGAAAATGAGCTAATTGAGTTTGCCAAAATTAGAGTAATTACTACTTTGTGCAATTCAACATCTTCTCCTAATAAACTTAAAACAAAATAAGGTCTCAGAAGCTCAAGTCCCCAGTAGCAGATAGAAAATATAATTGAAAATACTGCAACTTTATTTTTAAAGAGCTCTTGAGTTTTTGCTTTAAAGTATAGGATATTTTTTTTAGGGTCCCAATTCTTTGGAGCAATTTTGGTAATTCTTTTTGCAAAAAAATTGGTAAGAAAATTTTTATTATAGATAAAGATAAAAATAAGTATAGTTGCTATGGTAACTAAAGATAGAATTGCTATAAATGCAAATTTATGTGCAGGAAAGCCGGTAAATAAAAAATATACAAAAAAAGTAAATAGAAGTGGTAGAATTAGTATTATCTCGATTAATTTTTCTGTAAATAAGCCTGATGAGATATCTGCTGAAGTTACATGATTTTTATGTTTCTTGGTAGCATATCCTTTTATTACTTCTCCACCTGATTTATCACCTGGTGTTATATTATTTACAAAAGTCATAGTTGCAGTAACTCCAATTGAAGATTTTAATCTATAGTCTCTATCAAAATATCTCATAACATATAGCCAACGAAGACTCCAAACAAGTATGATTAACATCTCAAAGATAAAAACTAAAATAGCAACTTCCCAATTTTTTCCAATTAAACTTAGGGTCTCTTTTGTTCCTGCTAAAGCCACAATTATAGATAGGATTGTAAATCCCAAAGCAACTAAAAGCAGACCTATATGAAATCTTCTTTTTGTAAGCATTAAAATCTAAGAGTTATATGTTAAATTTATATAGATAATTTATCCAAGTTATGAAACATAAAAACAGTTTTTTATATTTAGTTTTATTGATAAATTATGATGGTTTATAAGCAGATTTTAGTATAGAGAGTTTTATATAAATATATTTTTTAGAAATATTTTTAAATATCTACAATAAACTTATTTATATGTCTGCAAGTTTAGTTATGACAGCTTTGATTGTTGTTTTAGTTTCGTTTTTATCATTTCTTTTAAGTATTTTAATTTATAAAAAAACAGAAGGTGGATCAAAAGCATATTTATTTTGGGCATATGGTGCAACTTTTACTCTTTTTGGAGCAATTATGGGATTTTTAGCATCGTTTTTTATGGATCCAAATAAAACTAAACTAGAGGGTTATGAAGGAGTTGTAGCAATAGTGCAGCTTTCTTTATATCTATTTGGATATTTTTATATTTCATTAGGGGCTATGACATTACCTGCAGATGTGAAAATAACAAATTTAGATATTAAAAAAACTTTAGGGTAACGAAAATACATATTTTTAGGAATTTTCATATGGAGTTTTTTTGTTACAATTTTATTGTTGATAATTAATGATAAAATGCCTATTAGGATGTTTTATGTCCCATTTTTTTCAATAGCTTGGTTTATTGGTGTTTTAAATTTAATACCATTTTACAAAGAAGTTAGGATTTTTGCAGGATATTGGTTATATTTTGTGCTAGGTTTTAGTTTTGGATTTTTAGCAAATTTAAGTGAGATAGTAGCATTTTTAGTTTTAGATTCTCTACTTATATTGAAACCAATATTTTTTGCTCTGATGGGAATATTTTTAATTTTAGGTTTTTATAAACTAGGAAAAGATTTGGAGGCGTTTTGATAAAAATGACAACAATTAATGATATAAGAGATATTGTAAAT
>CAYQAE010000019.1:8083-11813 GCA_964415445.1 uncultured archaeon
AAGGTGTAGTAGACTATGCAATTAAAAATTTAGGAATAAGTATGGATTCTTCAGACCCGTCAGATGTTCAGAAATGCATTGAAGAGACAATAAAACATATTCAAACTTTATATGGAACAGAAAAAGCAAATGCAGTTCGATTTGAGTTAGAAAAATTATAATTATTTTGAAGGTTTATCAATTGGAATCCAGTATTTTCTTAAGCAATGCTATTGCAGGAATAGTAGGTATATTTGTACTTTTTTTTACCATCAAAATTTATAAAAAAACACAAGGTGCTTCTAAAGCATATTATTTTTGGGCCCAAGCTGCTATTTTTATGTTTGTTGGAACATCCATTGCTTTAGTTGGTTCAATATTTTTAAATCCCAATATTATTGAAGTTAATGGCCTAGAAGGTGTATTTATTGTAATTCAGATGAGTATCTATTTAGTAGGTTATTATTATATTTCCTTAGGTACAAGAACACTTCCTGCGGATTTAGATATAACAGACAAAGATCGTAAAAATCCTTTATTTTTGAGAAAAAATGCTTATTTAATGATTATTATCTGGAGTCTATTTTGGATATCTGCCTTAGCAATATATGATGGTAAAATACCCATAAGATTATTTTATATGATTATATATGGACTTATTTGGTTATATTCATTTTATGCAATACTTCCTTTCTACAGAGCGGTTAGAGAACAGGCTTCTTATTGGTTATATCTACCTTTGGGTTGTCTATTTGGTTTTTTTGCTAGTCTTTTTGAAGCAATTTCATATCTTTTTATTGAATCCTTGGCAATAATTGAATCAATTTTTTATGCATTGACTGGTTTATTCTTATTTTTAGCATTCTACAAACTTGGAAAAGATCTAAAAGCTATTTAAATATTTTCTAATTTCATCTGTTGTATTTTATTTTAATGTAATAATATATAAAAAGACAAAGGGTTGTTTTAGAGCATATTATTTTTAGGTCTGTGCTGCTACTTTTATATTTCTGGCAGCTATTATAGTATTGATCAGTTCATTTTTTATGAATCCAAATGAAATTGAATTAAAAAAATATGAGGGATTTGTTGCAATATATCTATTGGTTATACATATTATTGGCTTTTGTATTTGGCTTATTTTTTCTTAGAAGACTTAATATTCTTAGTCTCTATTTTTTACTCCTATGGGTTTATTTTTTATTTTGAATTTTTTAATTTAGGAAAATTTGTAGAGGCTTTTTGACAAAAAATGGAATTTTACAATCATTTGATTAAATAAAAATATTTAAATTACTTTTTAGATTAGAACTTACTATGGCTTTAGGATTAATACTTAATAAGTTAATTGGTGTCGTAATTACATTTTTTGTCGTATTTTTTAATATGCTTATATTTATGAGAACTAAGGGTGCTTCCAAAGCATATTATTTTTTTGCAATGGGTGCTTTATTTATTTTTATAGGTCATTTCATTGCCTTAGTTGGGTCAATGATTGGAAATCCTAATGAAATTGATTTAGGTGGATCTGAAGCTGTAATCTCAATAATTCATTTAAGTGTGGCATTATTAGGATATTCATATATTGCTTTGGGAGCAATTTATCTTCCTGCAGATTTAGATATAACAAAATTTGATCTGAAAAAAATTCTTAATTTTAGAAAATTGTTAATTGTTGGTGCCACTATATGGAGTTGCTTTATAATTTTATTATTAGCTTTACTTGATGAGATTGCTGTTCGTATGTTTTACATACCTTTTTTTGCAGTAGCATGGTTTGTTGCTTTTTATGCTATATTACCGATGTATAATACTGTAAAAGAATATGCAAAATATTGGATTTATCTTTTGGTAGGTTGTTTATTTGGTTTTTTGGCAAATATAATTGCGATAGTGTCATACATCGTCTTAGGAGAAATTATAATTTTAGAAACTATAATTTATGCTCTTATGGGATTATCTGTATTTGTTGGATTTTATAAGTTAGGAAAAGATGTGGAGGCGTTTTGATAAAAATGACAACAATTAATGATATAAGAGATATTGTAAATGTTAAAGTACCTGGAGTAGGCAAAGGTGTAGTAGACTATGCAATTAAAAATTTAGGAATAAGTATGGATTCTTCAGATCCAGCAGATATCCAAAAATGCATTCAAGAGACAGTTAAACACATTCAAACATTATATGGAACAGAAAAGGCAAATGCAGTTCGATCTGAATTAGAAAAGATATAATTAGTAAAAATACTGTTTTTAGAAGGCTTCTACCATTTTTGCCATTTTGTAAAAACCATCAATAAATCCAACTGCAGAGAGCAATTGAAATATTAATTTTAGATATTCTGCCCAAGATACAAAAAATGCTGATATTTGAAATATTTCACTAATTGCTAAAAATAGAACTCCAAGATACAGATACAACCAACATTTATTTGTATATTTTAATACTTGTTCATATATTCCTTTATAAATAAACAATGTAAAAATCCATACCGAAAAATATATTGTTAAAGCTAAAATAGCTACAGTTTTTATTATTTCATAGAATGGAAGTAAAATTAGATAAATAACTGTTAATGAGCAAATTAAGCTAAAAAAAATAACTTGACTTTTTTTGATAAGGTCTTTATT
Source organism: uncultured archaeon (assembly GCA_964415445.1). Taxonomy (GTDB): domain Archaea; phylum CAYQAE01; class CAYQAE01; order CAYQAE01; family CAYQAE01; genus CAYQAE01. The sequence continues at coordinate 10,693 of CAYQAE010000019.1, forward strand.
TATTATACCTACATTAAAATCTTTAGATAGATACATTACCCCAACAGGGATATAAAAATAACCCAAAGCCATTAAAAAAGCCCCAAATATCTCAAAAAATTCATTTCTATTGTTTGAGATTTCAACTGTCCCTTCAAAGAGTATACCATTTGTCAAGCGTATTGTAGTTGAGATAAGCATCAAAAAAGTGGCTATTGCCCACATTTTATAGGCTAATGATGCTCCTTTTGTCTTTTTATAAATTGTAAAAGATAATAAAAAAATTGTAAATTCTATAACCAAAAGTATTGAATGAGAAAGAACATATGTTACATCAATAGACATAAAGTATATTTAGTTGTTAAAAATTTAAAAGATGTTGATTTTTTAAATATAAATTGAAATAATTATAAAATACTCTAATAAATTCATTCTAATATATTAAATGATTTAGTAAAAAAATTAATTAAAAGGAGTTATAAAATTCCTATTAGTAGATTAATTCTGCTGTTTTTGATACAATTGTATTTAATTGAATTTTAATAAAAACTAAATATAGATAAACTAAATAAAAACCAAAAAATTCACTAGCATGTCACAGTTATTATTTTGTCCGGAATGTAGAGGTCAAATTATATCTAATTCAATAGAATATGTTTGTAGTGAATGTGGATTAGTCATCAAAGATAGAAAAATTGATTTTTCCCGTAGTGGCAAAAGATATTTTACTAAAGAAGAAAGAAATGCTAGAAAACAAGTAGGAATGCCAATTAAACCAGATGTTTTATTAAGATTTACAACGTATATAGATAATAAGGAAAACCAAAGTCATAATCTAAAAAGAGCTATTAAATGGAATAATAAAATATGGTCTGACGAAAAGAGTCTTGTTACAGCTTTTATAGAATTAGGCAGGATTGCATCCAATTTAGAACTTCCTAAGCATGTTATATATGATATAGCAATAAAATTCAAAAAAGTTTTTGAAAAAGGACTTCTTCAAGGCCGATCCATTAATCATATGCTGGCTGCAGTTATATATTATTGCATAAAATCGAATGAGATACCGCGAACTCTTGTAGATGTGATGGATCAAACAAAAAATTCAGTGCATTTTAAGAAATACAAATTTTTTAATAAAA
>CAYQAE010000019.1:11823-25097 GCA_964415445.1 uncultured archaeon
AGTTTCTTATTTTGCTTCAAAACTCAATTTAGGCATAGAAATTGAAAAGAAAGCTATAAATATATTAAAAAGTACTAATATATTTTCAATGGGCGGGAAAGATCCAAAAGGAATTGCTGGAGGTGCTTTATATTTTGCATCAACATTTCATTATCAAAAGGTTACTCAAAAAGAGGTAGCAAAAATTACAGGAGTGACTGAGGTAACAATAAGAAACAGATATAAAGATCTCAAAGAAATAACAATATAGAATTTTATTTTTTTATTTTTTTAAGCACTTATAATGCTTCAACCATTTTTGCTAACTTGAAATATCCTAAAATAAGATTTGAAGCCATAATTAATTGCGAAATTAACATAGGATATACAAAAAAAGGAATCACAAAATAAATTGCATTAAAAATTTCGCTTACAAGTCCAAAGGCCATACCTAAATAAATAAATGTCCAGCAGATATTTATTTTTTTTAATACACTATTGTATATCTTTTTATAAAAATAAAGAGTAAATATCCAAATTGAAGCAAATACTAAACAAAATATGAATCCAATAACATTAATAATTTTATAAAAAGGAGTAAATATACCAAAAACCATTGCTAAAATAGACATGGAAGTAAAAAATACAATTTGTGTTTTTTTAATTAAAGTTTCATTTACATTTCCTACACCAAAATCCTTTGATAAATATAGAACTCCAAGTGGGATATAAAAATAACCAAAAGCAATTAGTATATTGCCTACAATCAGCATGATTTCATTTTTATTAGTTGAGATAGAATCACTACATTCAAATAAAAGTCCACAAAATACAAATAAGAAGCAACCTAAAAATAATAAGAAAATACCTTGTGCCCATTTTTTATAAGCCAAAGAAGCACCAGAAGTTGAACGATATATTTTAAAAATAAAAATAAGTACTAATACTTCTATAAGACAAAAAATTAAATAGGATAAAATAAATGTAGCATCAATTGACATGAAGATAGCTTAATAGCTTAAAATTATAAATATATTGAATATTTTTCAATATATAGTATGTGGTTCTTTTTTCATAAATTTAATGTAAAATTTTAAATGTAGCTAATTTTGATCTAAATGCAGAAAAATGCCAACAATATCTGAACAAATTGAAGACATAGAAGAAGAAATTAAGAATACTAAATACAATAAAGCAACTCAGCATCATATAGGTAAATTAAAAGCTAAACTAGCCCAATTGAAAGAAAAACAACTTCAAAGATCAATGTCAAAAGGCGGAGGGGCTGGTTTTGCTTTCAAAAAAACTGGTGATGCTACTGTGGTTTTGGTAGGATTCCCATCTGTTGGTAAATCTACATTAATTAATAAATTAACAAATGTTGATTCTAAAATAGGTCATTATGATTTTACAACATTAGATGCAATACCAGGTATGTTAGAATACAATAGCGCAAAGCTACAACTTATAGATTTACCTGGAATAATTGTCGGTGCTTCAAAAAGTAGAGGTGCTGGTAGAAAGATCTTATCTGTAGTCTATAATGCAGATTTAATTATAATTATGGCTGAAAGTTTTGCACAAGCGCAAGTTGATTTAGCAAAAAAAGAACTATATGAATTTGGAATACGCCTAGATCAGAGAAAGCCAGATGTATCTATAAAGAAAAAATCTCGAGGCGGACTAAATATATCATATACTATTGATAATCCTAAATTAGATGAAGCTATGGTCAAGACAATTTTGCAGGCAAATAGAATTAATAATGCTGATGTTATAATTAGAGATGATGTATCTGAAGATGAGTTTATTGATGTAATTTTGGAAAATAGAATTTATCTACCATCTTTAGTTGTTATCAATAAAGTTGATCTAAATGAAGATGGAAATTTTTTGCCGGATTCAGTTTTGATCTCTGCAAAAGAGGGGAAAGGAATAGATAAATTAAAGGAAAAAATATTTTCAAAATTGGATTTTATAAGGCTTTATATGAAGCCACAAGGCGGAGAAGTCGATTATGAAGAGCCTCTAATTATAAAGAGAAATAGTAAGATAAAAGATGTTGCATTAAAATTACATAGAGATTTTGTAGAAAAGTTTAGATATGCAAGAGTGGTAAGAAAAGGTAAGAAAAACAAAAAGAAAGTAGGTCTAGATTATAAGGTAGAAGATGAAGATATAATAACTATTGTAACAAAAAAATAAAATAAAAAAATTATTTAGGATTTGCATCTTCTTGTATCACAATCGATATTAACATCCTCAAATTCATATCAGATTGTTTTTCTGTGCTTTTGAGTATGTTATTTAGATTTTCTTCATCTAAATTCTCCAAAGATGTTAATAACTTCAATTGATTTTTAAAAAGATGAATAAAACCCAATTTTTCCTCTTTTTTAGCTATTTCTAAAAAATAGTCTATTTTTTTTCGGATTATTTTTTTTTCTGTTTCTATATTTTTTGACATTTTTTTCACTTAATTTTTTTTATACAAAATATTTGTATTTTTTTACAAAATGTCAAAATAAATACTAATATATTCAAATTTGTAGCCTAAACTATCAAAAAGAGACCTTTGGACTCTATAAGTTGTTTTTTTACAAGAATTTGAAAATTATCAGGCTTCTTTAATGCCTTTGTTTTCTAAAATATCAAAATTTCTAAACTAAATATTTTCACAATTATATAAACTTTTGGAATAGGAAAACTATTTGAGAAAATAATGTATGCATTTGGTAAAGATGGCGCAAAGAAATATCTATTTTGAAACATATGGTTGTGCAATGAATCAATCTGATACTCAATATTTAATTCAAGCTTTCTTAGATCATAATTTTTCTAAGGCTGATTTTGAATCATCTGAATATGTCCTAATCAATACTTGTGGGGTAAAAAAAACAACAGAGGATAGAGTAATTTCTAGACTTGAGAGATTATCTAGGTCAAAAAAAAAGATAATAATTGTCGGTTGTCTTCCAAAGATTAATTTAGATAGAATTTTAGATGCATGTCCAAATTATCATGCAATCTTTGATACTAATTTGAATCTAATTCGAAGCAGAATCCCTAAAATCATAAATAGTGGGTCTAAAATTTTAGAATTATCAGAGAAAAAGAGCGAAAAAATTTCAGTGAAACCGTTCTATGAAAATCCATATAGGTCAATAATTAGTATATCAGAGGGGTGTGTGGGCAGATGTAGTTTTTGTTGCACAAAACATGCAAGAGGCCACATAAAGTCATATCCAAAAGAAAAAATTGTAGAGAGAGTAAAAAAAGATATTGAATATGGAATAAAAGAGATTTTTTTAACTTCACAAGATCTATCTGCATATGGTTATGATTTAGATTATAATTTAGTAGATCTGTTAAATGAGATTCTATCAATTGACAGCAATTTTAGGATTCGCTTAGGTATGATGAATCCAAATACATTGGAGCCTATTTTAGATGGTCTATTGGGATTATATAAGGATAAAAGAATTTATGATTTTTTGCATCTTCCACTTCAATCTGGATCTGATAGAATATTGAAATTGATGGGAAGAAAATATACTTCTGATAAGTATCTAGAATTAATTGATAAAATAAAATCAAAAATTAATAATTTAAATTTGTGGACAGATATTATTGTCGGTTTTCCAGAAGAAACTGATGAAGATTTTAGATCCACAATTGATGTCATCAAAAAGATTAGACCTCAAAAAATTAATATCTCAAAATATGGAGTTAGACCAAATACCAAGGCTAAAAGGATGAAACAAGTTGATTCTAAAATAATTAAAGAAAGATCTAGGAGTTTGACAAATATTTATTATGATATTTCAAGGGACATTAACAAGAAATATATAGGCAAAGAAGTTGAAGCATTATTTACTGAATATAGAGGACAATATTTAGGTAGATCCAACAATTTTCATCGTGTAATTTCAGATAATGCTAAATTAGGTGAATTTAGTAAGATTAAAATTAACAAAATAGGTAGCGGATGTTTGTTTGGTGATTAAATAACCAAAGCCAAATACAAAATTCCACTAAAGGCTAGCAAAAAATTATCTTTAAGACCCACTTTTGTTGCAAATAATTCTACAAATACACCCAAAACTGATAAAATGAATAAATAAGGCCAATAAATATTAACTAAAAAAAATGAAGATATTAAAAAAACAAAATAAGCACCTATTGATCCTTCTAATGATTTATTGTTTATAATTTCTCTTTTTCCAATTTTTACACCGATAATACAAGCATAAACGTCAATTAAAACTAAAAATATCCCTTTGTATATCATTTCTGGACTTAAGATAGGTATAAAAATTAAAGCTGCAATATCTGGCTCCATCAAACATTTTGGCCTATGTTTGTGACCTTCTCTTCTCATATATCTTTTTTCAATCTCAGAGAGTTTAGATACATGTCCAAATTTAATAAACTGAACAAAAAGATATTTGAAAAGTATGACTGAAAAACTAACTATTATTCTATAATTTTCATCTAAAGTGAGATATCCTTCCCCACTAAATATAAAAACAACACCTGCAATCCAGAAAAAGCCTGAAATAATTTTCTTCTAACTTCCAAAAAATAGCTATTTTCAGATCTCATGATTGGTATAGGTAGTTATAAGTTTAAAATTTAATTATCTAATTCATCTAGCCATCCTGCAGTTTTGCTTATTCTTTTTTTGAAAAATTTACCTATATCGTCCTTATTTTTAGCTTGATGTTGTTTGAAATAAAAATAATTATCATCCATACCTACTATTTCAATTTTTCCAATATAATGTGACATTATATACTTGAAATGTTTGCTGTGACCATTCAATAATTTTTTAGTGTCCTCTACAATTTTGTATCCATCATATAGTGGAAGTTGGAACTTTTTGATAACTCGCTTTACAGGTCTGCATTGAAATACATAATAGGGTGCAACACCGCAGCTTATGAGTTTGTTTTGTAATTGTGCTAAAACTTTGGGATCATCATTTACCCCTTTTAAAAGAACAGTTTGATTATTTAATAATACTCCTGCTTTAATTAATCTATCTATTGCTTTTGATGCTTTTTCAGTTATCTCTTTTGGATGATTAAATTGAGATACAACATATATTCGTCTATTTATTTTTGAATTTTTGCCTAAAACTTCTATCAATTTATCATCATCTAAAATTCTATCAGGGAAGGTTACAGGAATTTTTGACCCAAATCGTATAAATTTCACATGATTAATTTTGTTAATCTCTTTTATAAATTCATTAATTACATCTGTAGATAATATTAGAGGATCTCCTCCACTTATAAGCACATTATTAATCTCTTTATGATTTTTGATATACTCTGCAGCATCAGAAAATCTATCAAGTATCTCATCTGTATCAAGTCCAACTAATCTTTTTCTAAAACAGTATCTACAATAAGATGCACATCTATTTGTAGATAAAATTAGAGCTGTTTGAGAATATTTATGCTGTAGGGCTCTTAATTTAGTATTTTCTCGCTCCCCACTTGTATCATATGATCCACATTCATCTAATTCCTCTTTAGAAGGAACCACCATTCTTTTTATAGGGTCTTTTGGATCATCTTTATCAATTAAAGATAAATAATATCTTGAGATACACATAGGATGTTTTTTTATTATCTTTTGAATATCTTTTTCCTCTTCTTTTGAAATATCAAGATGTTTCTTTAATTTATCAACTGTAGATATACAATTTGAAATTTCTCTTTCCCAACTACTAATTAAAACCACCTCTATAAACTTATATCAAAATTGAAAGAACCTTAAAAACCAATTTCTAGTTGAGCTTTATATAAAGATTTGTAAGTCTAAATTTCTAATGAAAAATACAAATAAAAAACGTATAAAAATATTATGAAAATAATTTCAATTAATAAGTATAAAAAACTTTTATCATAGTTAAAAATGTTAAGTTAGAATATAAAAAGGAAATGTGATTTAGATGCCCTATTTGAAGATACAAACTAATAAAGAATTTGATGATAAAAAAATTGATACTTTAATAGGTAGATTATCGAGACTTATATCTACACAATTGGGAAAACCAGAAAATTACGTGATGGTTGCATTTAATTATAAAGCTAAAATGTCTTTTGCAGCAGATAAAACACCTACTGTATTTATAGAGCTAAAAAGTATAGGTCTTGATAAATCAAAAAATAGTGCTTTATCTAAAGTTTTATGCAATTTCATAGAAAAAAATTTAGAAATAGCAAAAGATCGAGTCTATATAGTTTTTTCTGATATTGATAGATCTATGTGGGGTTGGAATGGATCTACATTCTAAACTAATTTAAGATGAACAATAACAATTTAACAAATATAGGACGTCCAATTGACTTAAAATATCCTACAAACTTAGCAATATTAATTATTACAATTTTAATTTTTATTAGTAGTTTGTTTTGTACTTTAATCTTGGGAGAGAGTATCTTAGATAGTTTTTATACTAGTTTTGTATTTTCTCTTTCAGTTTTTTTTGGGTGGGCAATATGCAGAGAAATAAATCCAGATTATAATCTCGCAGCATTTATATCTTGCGGAATAACACTTTTTGGGTTGATATTTTTTCTTAATACGCCTTCCTTACTAGATCTACTTTGGCTACTTATGATTTTGCGTATAGTAAATCGCACAGTTGGACCTAATGCTAGATTATCTGATTCAATATTTATATTGATATTATCTATCTGGCTTAGCTTTGATAGAATTTGGATATTTGGATTAATTACTTCTTTGGCATTTTTTTTGGATAGTAAACTTTCTAATAGTAATAAGAATCATTTATTTTTTTCAATATTTAGTGCTATATTTACTATATTTTTGAAAAATAATCTTCTCTTTGACATTCAAATCTCTAATTTCATAGCTATTTTTGTAATAACCGTTTCAATTTTATTTTTTTATTTTTCCATTACATTAGATGAGGTAGAATCTATGAGTGATAAAGAAAATTTACCACTAAATCTCACTCGTATAAAATTAACTCAAATTTTGGCTCTATTTTGTGGGATAATGTTTGTATTACATTCAAGTATTGATCTCTTTTTTCCTCTTTGGGCTTCAATTTTAGGTATATTAATAAATAGAATTTTAATAATTGCAAAATAATCTATTGCAATTCAATTATTTTTTTGAACTTAGCTATTGTAAAGAAACAAAGTAAAAATGGCATAACTACAATAAAAGCCCCAATTGTTGCTACAACTATATTAAAATTTGAAATTGAGTCAAAAGTCTCTGTACCAAAAATAATAGGTTGCAAAGATGTAACTACAAAAACACCTCCTGCCTTAAAAAGTATAACTGCTTTTGTGTATAAAGAAATTATCTCACCAAAAAGTCCGCCAAATGCCCTTTTATAATCTAAGAATAATTTAAATGTAATTACGAGTAATGTAATATTTAAAATTAAATACAATATTCCCATAATATCTGTAATAGTAGAAGCCTCGTCTGCAGAAGCTATTACTGTTGCAATTATACTATCATATATTGCTGTAATTATAGCAATTACTAAAAATCGACTATACCATTTTTTATTTAATTTTTGGCTTGATCCAAATTTATAAGCAAGATTCTCAGTACCTTTTATGAAAAAATACATCGCAAGTAGAGGTGCTACATATACTATATAACCTAAGATTGCATTAACTAAAAACGATGCTGGTGCAAGTAAAATATATTGTAGAAGGAAACATAATATAGTAATTATATAGACACACAAGCCTATAATATATTGCTTAAATTCATCTTTTGATATCTTCTGATATTGATAAATTGTCCAAGAGAATAAGAAAAATGCAAATAAACATAAACTAACTAAAATTACTAAAAAGATATCGCCTGCATTCATAAATAAAAATATATAATATAATTATTTAAGTTTGATGGTAAAAAATCTATTAATGTTTCAAAAAATTTTTAGGTGAAATATAGTCTCCAAATTTTTCTTGGGCTCTGATTAACCTCTTTTTTTGTTCATCTAATGTGTTGAATAGACGAGATAAGTCTTGTGAATTTTGTTTTTTATAGTATTTTTTTATTCTCTCAATTTTTTCTAAATTTTCTGGAACTCTTAATGTAAACTGTTCTTCATAATCTTCTTTTTTATAATCTTCATTAAGTACTTCTTTAAATAAAGCTTTAAGATCTTCATACTTCGGTATTTTCCCTGTTGGGGTCTCAATTGCATCTACTTCATTATGGGCTCTTCTTTCCATCCATTTATACCATACTCGTTTTGCTGATATTGAAGTTAATAATTTAGAACTTTCTTTACCTCGTATAAAGTAATTCACTGAAAAAATATGAGGAGTTTTTTTAAGGTCTTTTCCAAAATCTAAATTATTGTTTATGTATTCACTAATTGGAATAGATAAAAAATCTAAATTAGACATTGGATTTATTTTTCTTATCCCTTCACTGCCTAATGTTGCAGCAGTAGTTTCTGACTCTAAGGATGCACCTTTTGTTATTATACCATGTTCCCAATTAAATGCTTCCTCGACTGGTACCCAAGTATCAGAATCTCTTCCACCATAGACTATTGCATCAATTTTAACGCCGTTTGGATCATCCATCTTAGGGTCAGCATTGTCTAAAGTGTGTAAATCTATAGTAAAACGTGCATTAGGGTGAGAACATGTTATATGTTCTCCTTTATCATCTTTTTTGCCTATCCACCACTCTCCTGAATAGTTTTTCCCTTTTTCAGGTAATTCGCCATCTTTACCTATCCAATGAACATGATTTTCTTCTGTTGCCAATACATTTGAAAATATTACTTCTCCTGCTCTATGTAGTGCATTCCAGATTGCAGGATCATCTTTTGAGTTTATACCTTTGACAATTCCAAATATGCCTTTCTCAACATTTACTGCTCTAACTTCACCATTTTTTTTGCGAAGATATGCTATATCATCGCCCACTATTGATTCACCTTCCATCATAGCTGTAGAAGTTTTTCCACACAAAGAAGGAAATGCGCCTGTAAAATAAGTAATTCTATCTTTAGGTCCATGAATTCCCATAACAAACATATGCTCAGTTAACCAGCCTTCTTTTGAACTTTTAGCTATTGCAAGTCGCATTGCTAATTTTTTTAGGCCAATTGTATTTCCGCCATATTGTGTATTTACACTATAGATTTTTTTATTATCTAAATCAATGAATATTCTTCTTTTATCAATATTTTTTGATACATTTCTTTCATCTAATTCTCCTGCAGAATGAACAAATTGAAAGAAATCTTTTCTATCTCCACGTCTTAAAAATTCATCATATCCATGTCTGTAGAGTAAATTTTCATTGTGAGCGACATATGCAGAATCAGTGAGTTGAACACAGGGGAGAGTAAATTCTGAATTTTTTGGACCTAAACAAAAAAAGAGTATAAATAACTCTTTTTTATCCATAATATTCTCTAAATATTCGTGCATCTCTTTTAATCCTTTTGTACGATCAATAGTATTTAATTCTGAAGGAATATTTGAATCTTTAGAGACTAAAAATTTAGTTTGTTTTTTGTCTCTTGCTTGATCATAATATCCATCAAAATGCACAGTTTGCCCTTTTGTGGATAATTCTTCTTCTTCTCCGTATTTAATTGCTGCTTTTCTTATATAATCTATATCATCTTCTGAATCTGTAGATACAAAGATTTTAGACGGATTACATAATTTAATATATTTCGCTATAAATTTATTGAGGGTAGAATTATTTATTTTACGAATTTTTTCCAATTGTTTTGATTCTATTTTAGATTCTAATATACTTATAGCTTCTTCATCTGTTCTTATAAAATTAAAATTTGCTTCAACATCTGTTACACTCTCGTTTGACACATAATCACCTATTAGTTATATTTAAGTTTTTTAAATTGTAATTAACTTCTTTTGATATGTAGACAATTTTGTATCTACAAAAAATTTTGTGTTTCCTTGTTTCACAATTATGCAATAAGAGCTCTATGCAAAAGTTTATTATTTTTTTTATCCAAAAAAATAATGAAATAAATGCCTGATGAAAAACTTGCTAGGGCCATAAGGGCTAGTAAAAGAAGAGAAATTTTACAAATACTTTGTAATAATGAAAAAGTCTCGGTCCATGAGATAGCAGAAAAGTTAGGTATGACAGAATCTTCTGCATCAAGACATCTAAAATTATTATTTGATTTAGGTTTTTTAGGTTTTGAAGATAGAGCCCCTAGAAAATTTTATTTTTTGAAAATTAAAGAGCTTAAAGATTTTTTTGAAGCTTACAATAAAATTGTGAGTAAAATAGAGAAATAAAATCTATTTTGAAACATATTTATTATTTAAAATAAAAAACCTTAATGGATCTTCTAAATCTTTTTTAACTCCTATTCTATGACTTTTAGATATTTTAGGATTTATTGAGTTATTTTTTACATATATTAAAGAATTTTTATCAAAAACCTTTAGCCCATTATACTCTTTTCTAATATCTAAGGATTTTGTTAATTTACCAGGTCCTGAAGTTAATTTTTTAATATCAGACAATCCTCTATTTTTGATCATGTTTTCTATTCCCTTATTTGGCTCTAATGCTCTAATTAAAATAGCAGAGGGTTTTGGGCCTGTTACAACATTAAACATCCAATAGCTATGGACCATGTATATAAAAATAGTTCCAGCCTCAGACCACATTAATTTATTGAAATTCATTTTTCCTTTGCATGCTCGTGAAGCAGGATCTTTTGCACCATAATACGCTTCTGTTTCTACAACTATCCCCTCTAAATCATCCTTTACTAAAATCTTTCCTAAGATATCTTTAGCCACTATTTTGGGGTCTCGATCATAGAAAGATTTTGGAAGTATTGTTGACATTTTTATCTTCAAATTACATTTGAAAAAAGCAATTAAAAAATCAATGAAATGAATAGAAACAAAATATCATTTATGCGCAGAGCAATATAAAATGCTAAATTTTATATATTATATTGCACAATATAATAATTATGTGGTATACAAAAGAGAATAAAGTTTCTTCTAAAGAATCTCCTAGGGTTTTAATTGTAGATGATTCCCGTATGATGTTAAAAAAATTGAGAGAAATTTTTAGCGAAGAAAAATTTGAAGTTGTTGCTGAAGCAGAATATGGTGAGGAAGCAATAAGTTTTTATAAAGAATTTAATCCAGATTTAGTTACTATGGATGTTGTAATGCCGGATATGACAGGAGTAGAGGCATTAAAAGAAATAATTAAATATGATTCAACTGCTAAAGTAATTATGTGCAGCGCACTAACATATGATTCCTTAATAACAGATGCTATAAAAGCAGGAGCAAAAGGATATATCAAAAAACCTCTGCAGCATGAAGAAGTTATCAAAACTGCAAAAAAGATTTTGAATAGATAAAAGAAATATATTAATAATCTGATTTTGTGTTTTAACATGAAAATAGGTATAATTGGATCTATGCAATTTACTGATAAGATGTTAGAGATCTATGAAGATCTTAAAAAAAGAGGCCATGAGCCTTTTTTGATTGATCTTCATAAAGCAATGATAGGCAAATCAAAAGAAGAGATTGAAAAGATTAAACTTTTTCAAAAATATGAAAAAGATGCTATTTGTGAATTTTGGAGAGCCATGCAGGGAGCAGATGCGGTTTTAGTTTTAAATTTAGATAAAGATGGAATTGAAAATTATATAGGCGGAAATACGTTGATGGAGATTGGCTTTGCACATGTATTAGGTCAAAAAATTTACCTTTGGAATTCAATACCTGATATGGACTATTGTAAAACCGAAATTAAAGCAGTTAGACCTAAAATAATCTATGGAGACTTATCTAAGATTAAATAAGAAATTTTTAGATTCATTTTGATTTTAAGTTTCTTCTTTAGCAAAAACATTAAATAGGCCTTATTTAGTCAAAATTATACAAAAAATTGAGGACAATAAATGAAAACGATTGAAAATTCAAATAAAAAATATTCTGCGCCTCCACTATTTTTAGGATATACTTATAGTCCAAAAGATTCATATCAAGCAAGAGATAACAATAAATTATTAGCTATTCGTTTAGAAACTAATACAACTTGTAATCTCAAATGCAGGTATTGTTATGCAAAAAGTGGAGAGATAAAAAAAATAGCTAATCTAAATACTCTAAAAAAAATAGTTAAAGAAGCTCATAATTTAGGTGCTAAATCTATAGTGGTTATTGGTGGCGGTGAGCCTACAATTCATCCACATTTTTGTGAACTTATTTCTTTTATTGATTCTTTGGGCATGATTCCAGTAGTTTTTTCAAATACCTTAGCGATTACAAAAGATATAGCTAAATTTTTATATGAGCATAATGCTTCAGTTATGGGTAAATTAGATGCTCTAAAAGCAGAAGTTCAAGATTATTTGGTTGGTATGGATGGTGCCTTTGATAAAATCCAGAGAGGCCTACATAATCTAATTGATGCAGGATTTTCTGATGTTTTAGATCCACAAAAGTTAAGATTAGGCGTATCATTTGTAAGTTGTAAACTAAATTTAGATGAAATTGAAGATATATGGCATTTTTGCAGAAAAAACAATATTTTTCCAAATATGGAAATATTAACTCCAACAGGCCGAGCAAAAGAAGAATTAGATGATATTGGTTTATCTAAAAGTGAAATAAAAGATTATAAAATGAATATTTTAGAAATTGATAAAGATATTTATGGATATGACTGGCTACCTTATACTCCACTTACAGCTAGTGGTTGTCTTCAGCATTTTTATAGTTTATATATTAATATAGATGGAAATGTTAGACCTTGTGCACCTACAAAATTTGATGAGCACCCTCATTTATTTGAAGATGGTGAATATCCATACAATATAAATAAAAAAAATTTAGAAGAGATATATAATTCAGATCTATTTTCATATGTACGAAATATCGACAAACATCTCGAAGGAAAATGCAGAAATTGTAGGCATTTAGATGAATGTATTGGATGCCGAGGATATGCCTATTCTGTGGGTGTTAATAGAGGAATGGATCCATATAAAGCTTTGAGAATTGAATGTCAGCAGTGTTTTAAATAAGTTTATTTTTGATTGCCATGCAAAAAATTGAGCTAATTGAAAAGTCGGATCTTTATTATAATTTTTTTGAAAACTTAAAATCTCATAAAATGCCTGATTATTTTTTATATCTTGGTGAATATGGATCTAAAAATTGGATGTCTTTAGATAAATCAAATAAGTTTAAGATTGCCAAAAACCTAACTTCTCTGCTTAAAGATAATATAAAAGA
>CAYQAE010000019.1:25107-25381 GCA_964415445.1 uncultured archaeon
TTACTAAAATCTTAGAAAATAGAATAAATATAGTGAGTTTGGGTGTAGGGGAGGGTGAAAAAGAAAGAATTATTTTAGAAGAGTTTATAAAAAAAGGAGAATGTTCATATTATCCCACAGATATAAGTTCAGAGCTAGTAGATACTGCTTTGGATAAAGTTAGAAATATTAATGTTAAGAAATTAGGTATAGTTGCTTTTTTTGATCAATTATCTTCTTTTCGAGAAAAATTAGAAAATCCAATCTTGCTTTGTATTTTAGGAAATAGCTTTTG
>CAYQAE010000020.1:0-23976 GCA_964415445.1 uncultured archaeon
TATTCATCTACATCTTGACCATCTGTAACATTAACTTTTACAGTATAAGATCCATTAGATTCATAATCTGAAATATAAGTATAGTTACCATCAGTCTGCTCCAAAGATCCATCTACAAACCAATCATAAGTAAGTGAGTCTCCATCTAAATCTGTGGCTGAAATATTAAAGTTTTGACTCTCCCCCTCATTAATTGTAGGATCTGTTGTAGGTGAATAATAATCTATAGTAGGGGCCCTATTTACATCGCCCACTGTAATTGTAATATTTTCACTATCAGATAAACTACCTACACCATTATCTACAACTTCAAATTTGACATCTTCATAAGTACCATTTTGCTCAGATGAAGGTGTCCATGAAAAAACTTGGGTATCTGAATTAAAAGAAGCACCAGATGGCAAATTATATGCAAAATAACTTAATTCATCATCATTAGAATCAGAAGCTGTAACACTAAACTCTAACAATTCATCTTCATTTACACTCCTATCTCCTATTGGATCCAAAGTAGGTGCAACATTTTCTTGTGATATATTAATTTTTAGCATAATATCATCACTTCGAATATTCCATCCAGAAGTTTCAGCCCTAAGTTCAATTTTGTCAGAAGTAGAAATATCACTTATTATAGCTATCCAATATTGATTCCAAGTTTTATTGCTAGGAATATTTAAGTAAAGAAAATAATTTTCGCTAGATGATAATAAAATTTCAGAAGAAAGTTCAATATTAATCCACTCAGGTGAAGTAAATGTAGCAGTTTGTGGATCAATATTAACTACACCTGATGAAATTGTAGATCCTAGATAATTATTTTCTCTTATTTCATACTCACAAATTGTAGGTTGTGGGTCTTTGGTTTTTATAACTCCAACATCAAAATCATACAAATAAGCGTCATGATTAACATTAAAGGAAGAAATAGTTCCATTTCTTAATCCATTAGGATCTGAAGAGTTATAATATGTTTGGATATCATTTATTTCAGTATTAATTGCACTAACATCTACACAAAATAAAAAAACAAATGCAACCCCTAACGCGAGCCTAAAAAAAACACCTTTTTTCATAAAAACTTTACACGTCCACTTTATGTGCCTTCTATTTTATTAACTTTCAAATATTTAAACATTGCCACACTTATGTCCATAATTGAGTATAGATTTATGCATGATTTATATAAAAATAATACAAAGATATAAATAGTAGTTAATTTGTAGGTATAATAATGAGCTCTAAAATTTATCCAAATGAAAAATTTTCAAAGGAATCTGAATATGAAAGCAAAATATGTCCAACAGGAGTAATTTCTTTGGACAAAATATTAGGCGGGGGACTACGCAGAAAAACTACTACTTTAGTTGCAGGTGGAGCAGGAGTAGGTAAATCTACTTTTGCCACCCAATTCTTACTTACAGGCGTAAAACAATATGGAGAAGCTGGTTTGCTTATCCTAACTGAAACTTCTAAAGGAGAATGGCTTGATTTGATGAAACATATGGGATTAGATCCTGGAATTCATCTTGGCCGCCACCTTTTTGTAGAAGATCTAAGTCCAAAAGATATAGTACTTGGCAGAAACAAGCAAAATATAGGATTATATGGTGAAGCTGACCCCCTTATGTGGATTATAGGAGAACTTCAATCAAGAATACCCAAAAGCAAGCCAAAAATTAAAAGAATTGCAATAGACTCATTTTTTCCATTTCGAGTAGCATATAAAGGAAATGATAGACTATTTTTAGCAAAATTATCAATTCTAAGAAAAGTTCTTAACAAATTAGGACTAACCACAATGTTAGTAAGTGAAGTTAAAGGGGAATATGATGGTAGCAAATATACTATGGAAGAATATATTGGCGACACGATAATACATCTTAGACGTAACAAAAAACACAAAGAAGTTTATAGAACAATTGAATTATCTAAAGCAAGATTTAGCTTCCGTGAACATAAACAAAGAAGATATCTATATAAAATTAATCCAGGAGTAGGTATAGTAGTCTCTGAAAAAATTCAACCCTATGACTGAGCATTTTTTTCTTTTGAAATTTTTTTACAAAATTTAAATCTAGTCACTCTACTAGATAGGTTTAGTATAAAACCTATCTCATATAATAGCTAGATTTCTAAATTCAATATTTTTATTTGTTATGATTTTAAGTTTATAAGAACAAAATGAACACTAAAAACATCTCTGAGGCTTTTACAAAAATATCTGAAGAAGAAAAGAAAACTAAAGAAGACATTGAACATGCAAAAGAAGAATATAAGAAATTGATTGAAGATGCAAATTTAGATCTCAAAAAAGAACTTGATAAAGTAAAATCGAAGACAAAAGAAGAGATAGACCAAATAATTAAAAAAGCAGAAGATGAAGCAAAACAAAAAGCTAGACAAATAGATGAAGAGACTGAGACTATTTTAAGTTCTATTTCAAAAATTGATAAAAAAAAGGAAGAAAAATCTATTAAATTAATAATTGATGAAATTACTGGTGCATCTAATGTTTAGACCAGCGAAGATGAAAAAATTAAAGGTAATTACCCTTAAAAAGTATCAAAAGAGTCTTCTTGATACACTTCACAAAACTGGTTTAGTTCAATTTGCAGATCCTCCAAAAGATATCCAAACTAGGCAAGATTATTTTGATCTAAAGAAAACTACATCTATTATAATCAGAATAGATCGAATTGTGGAAAATTTTAATTCAATGGCACCCGCCCCCCAATCAAAAATGGCTATGATAAAAGAAATGATATCACCAAAAGAGATCCAAAAAAAAGAAATCAAAGAAAACTTAGATGATCTATTAGTAAAACTTCAAAAGATGTTAGATGAAATTAATCCAGAAGGACTATTTACAGAATTAACTGAAATTCGAGAAAAAAAACAAGAAGATAAAAACCAACTTAGCTACCTAAAATATCTCAAATTTTTAGATGTAAATCTTGAAGATGTATTTGAAAATAAATATACTGAATCTATTTTTGGGTTTATCGATTACAATTCACAAAATATTTTAGAGAAAAATTTAGATTGCTATATTTATTCAAAAAACTATCCCAAAGAAAAAAAGACCCTAATTTCACTAATATGCCTAAAAGACGATCTTAAAAAGGTAAATAAGAATCTACAAAAGTTAAATTTTACACCCCTAGAAATTAATCCTAAATTTGAAGGAAGACCTAAATCTATAATTTCAGATTTAGAAGAGAAAATATCTCAATTAGAAAAAAGAGAAAAAGAGAATGTAGATAAAATTAGAAAACTAAAGAAGGAATATGAAGATGATCTCCTAGCTTATAAAGAAAAGCTAGAAATTGCAAAAGACAAATATAGTGCAATAAACGGATTTCAAAGATCAGAAACTAGCTTTGTATTTAGCTGTTGGACAAAACAAACTAATCTCAACAAAGTTAAATCTATAATTAAAAAAAATTCTAAAGATCACTACTACTTTGAAATTTCAGATCCAAATAAAGACGATCAGGTGCCTACTTCTTTAGAAAATCCAAAAATTTTGAGACCTTTTGAATCATTAACTAATATGTTTGGACCACCTAAATATAGTGAATTTGACCCTACTGCAATTGTGGCCCCTATTTTTATCTTATTTTTTGCTTTTATGCTAAGTGATGCGATATATGGATCTCTACTTCTAATTTTTAGCTATGTTACTCTAACTGGTGCAGGAAAATATAGTAAAGGACTAAAAGATCTAGCTTCTGTTTTGGCTTGGTGTGCTGGGGCAACGATTATTGTGGGAATTGTTGTCAATAGCTATTTAGGTAATTTTTTAGAATACATAAATTTTAATATCCCCCACATTCTAAATGGAATTGATGATGCTATTATCCTCTTAATCCTATCTTTGTTTATGGGAATAGTTCATCTATATATTGGTTTAGTTTTGGGTTCAATCCAACTTATTCGAGAGGGAAACATAAAAGATGCGATTTTAACTAAAATAATCTGGTTTCCGCTATCTATCTCTGCATTTATTATGATTACAGATATAACTGGAATCTATTCATATATTATTTTAGAAGTGCCTAAATTATCAAATAATGGAAATATGATAAATTTGGGTGTTTTATTTACATGTGCCGTAGCTATATTGATAAATCAAGGTCCTCTAGGATTTTTTGAATTTACTGGTTTTTTAGGGGATTGGCTATCTTATGCCAGAATTTTAGCCCTAGGTCTTGCAACTTCAGGTTTGGCTCTAACCATTAATTTATTAGCAGATATTTTTTGGGGAACTGCATTTGTATTTGGATTTATAATAGCTGCAATAATATTTATAGCAGGACATATTATGAATTGTACTTTGCAAGTTTTAGGAGCTTATATTCATACCCTAAGACTTCAATATGTAGAGTTTTTCTCAAAATTTTATGAAGGTCGAGGTAAATTATTTAAACCATATATTGAACAGAAATTTTATACTAAATAGATGAGGTGAATTTATTGGCTATTACCGCTGGTGTAGCATTATGTGCAATTGGAGCAGGTATTGCAGTTGGAGCTGCAGGATTAGGATCAGGTATAGGTGTAGGTATAACAGGGGCATCAGCAACAGGTTCAATTGCTGAAAAACCTGAAAAATTTGGAAGATCAATTATATTTTCAGCACTACCCCAAACTCAGGGTTTTTACGGATTTATTGTTGCTATTTTAATCTTTTTAGGATCAGGTATTATTGGTGGAGGAGTATCTGAGATATCAACTGCTCAAGGACTTGCAGCAATCGGTGCTGGTTTAGCTATTGGTCTAGCTGGATTTTCTGCAATAGGCCAAGGTATATCTTCATCTGCTGGTATTGGTGCGGTCTCTGAAAATGATGAGATGTTTGGAAAAGGTATAGTTTTCTCAGTTTTGCCTGAAACTCAAGCCATCTATGGGTTTTTAGTATCAATTTTGATAATTTTAGGTGCAGATTTAATTGCAGGTGGCGCTATTGTATTTAGTTCAGGGCAGGGTATCGCTGCAATTGGTGCAGGTCTAGCTATAGGTCTAGCTGGATTTTCGGGAATAGGACAAGGGATATCATCTTCGGCTGGAGTAGGCGCAGTCGCAGAAGATGATGAGATGTTTGGAAAAAGTATAGTATTTTCAGTTCTACCTGAAACTCAAGCAATCTATGGGTTTTTGGCTGCTATATTATTAGTAGTATTTACAGGGGTATTTCCACAAGATCCAGCAAAATTAACCGATACTGCATCAGGTGTCGCCTTAATCGGCGCAGGGTTGGCTGTTGGTATCGCTGGCCTATCTGGAATTGGACAAGGTATTACCGCAGCAGGAGGAATTGGTGCTACTGCAAAAAATCCTGAAACATTTGGAAAATCAATAATATTTGCAGTATTTGCTGAAACTTTTGCAATCCTAGGGCTTTTGATGTCACTTTTGATAATTAATGGCATAGGTATACTATAGAGTTGAATCATTTTGAGCATAGAAAATATCCAAAGATACATCAAAGAACAAAGTATGAAAGAAATAGAAGAGATAAAGAATAAAATCCAAGAGGAAAAAGATAAAATTAATGAAAAAAAGAAAAACCAAACAGCTAAATTAAGAGAAAAATATATACAAGAGGCTAAACAAAAAGCCAAATTAAGAAAAATAAAAATTATCTCAGAAGCCAAAATTAGCCAAAAAAAAGAGATTGAATCAAAAAAAGAAGAAATAATTTCTAATTGTTTTAAAAAAGCCCAAGATAAAATTAAAAAAATAAGAGATAGCAAAAATTATCCTAATCTCATAAAATCATATGTAGATGATGCAAAAGACAAATTTGGAGACAAAATAACGATATTATGTGACAAAAGAGATGAAGATATAATTTCAAAATTAAAAGTAGATTATAAATCTACCATATCCACTTATGGCGGAATAATAGCCATAGAAGAGGATGCAAATCAAAATTTGGATTATAGGTTTGAGAAAAAATTAGATATCCAAAAAACTAAACTTAGAGAGAGAGTTGCAAAGACATTATTTATGTGATATTGTATGGCAGAAACAATAGGTGAGTTCTTCAGTGAGATATTATCAGATATATCATCCCCCACCATAGTTATATTTGTAATAGCAGTAGCTATCTTTACGATTTTAGGTATGAATTTTTTAATACCCTACCTCTACCAAGTTCTAAATATTGCATATTTTGCCTATCCTGTATCTAGATGTATGGCAAAACAAGCTTCATTGATTAAAGGTGAGAAATTAAAATCATTAGTGGATTCACAAGATACCCAAGAAGTAGTAAATAATCTTGAAGGCACAGAATATGTAGATTTGCAACAGAAATATCTAAAAAAAACTGATATAGATTATTTTCTAAATTGTAATTTAGCAGAGACTTATTCTTCTCTATATACTATGGCACCTGAGCATGTAAAAGATGTTTTTCATACTCTAAAATATCAAATAGATGTATTTAATCTAAAAAATATTTTTTTAGCCCAAAAAAACCAATCAAAAAATATCCAACTTATTGAAGATGGAAATTTATATCAGATGATCGATGAGCTAAAAGAGACAGAAGGTGCAGAGCTTTTTTCAAAACTTAATAATACTCCTTTCTACAATTTAAGTAATATCTATGAAAGTAATAAATATGATATAACTCGACTAGATTATATGATGCAAAAGACTCTTTATTCAAAAATATGGGCACTTCTAAGATCATTATCTAATGAAGATTCTAAAGCAATAAAACATTTTGTGGCTACAAAAAGTGAAATATACAATATAAATTTAGTTATTAGAAAAATAATTGACAATAAAACTAAAGATGATTTAAAAGAATTTATTTTACCCTTTGGATATGATATAGCCCCCTGGAAAGTTGAGAATATGTTAGAACTTACCAACTTAGATGAAGTTGTAGGTGAGCTAAAAACTACTTTTTATGGAAAATATCTACAAAAGGCTTTAGATGAGTATCAAAAAAATGAAAATATTCATCAATTTGAACTTTCTCTTATGAGAGCATACGAAAAAGCCGCCCATAATATATCAATGACTTATCATTTATGGATTGGCCCTATGATAGGGTATATAATGTTAAAAGAGATCGAGATGAATAATCTAAGAACAATCTTTGTATCAAAAGATCTTATGCTAAATTCAGATGATATATACAAATATTTAGTTATTCCAAATTAATGATGTGTCCAATTTATGAAAATTTTAGTTGTAGGAGATAAAAAAACGAATATAGGATTTATGCTTGCAGGTGTTTGTGAAAATTTAGATGAAGATATAGAATATAGTAAGCTAAAATCAAAATTAAAAGATCCAAATTTATCTTTAGCCTTATTTACAAATTCATCTTATCAAAAACATAAAGAATTAATTGATCGATTTGAGATGAGAAAAACTAAAGTAACACCAATATTGATGCAACTACCAAAATATGATAAATTAGAATCTGATGAGATAGATCAGCTAGTGCGCAAAGCCTTAGGAGTTAAGATAGGAGATTAATATGACAAAAGTAGGTAAAATTATCAGTATCTCAGGACCTGTAATTGAAGCCAAAAATATGGCAGGAGCTAGTATGTATGAGCTTGTAAAAGTCGGTGATTTAGGTCTTGTAGGTGAGATAATCGAATTAGATAGTGATAAAGCTACAATTCAAGTTTATGAAGATACTTCAGGGATTAAACCAAATGAAGATGTAATTCCACAAGGCAATCCTCTTTCAGTAGAATTAGGCCCAGGTCTAATTGGAAGTATTTATGATGGAACTCAAAGGCCACTAGATACATTAAAAGAAATATCAGGGAATTTTATTACTCGTGGTGTAGTTGCATCTCCCCTAGATAGGAATAAAAAGTGGAAATTTAAACCAATCGCAAAAAAAGGAGATAAAGTTACATCTGGAGATACAATTGGTGAAGTAGATGAAAGTCCATTAATTAAACACAAAATTATGGTTCCACCTGAGATTGAAGGAGAATTATATGAAGTAGCAGATGAAGGAGAATATAAAATAGAGGATACAGTCTACAAACTTAAAATTGATGGAGATATTAAAGAATTTAATATGATTCAAATCTGGCCTGTGAGAAAAGCTAGACCAATTAAAGAAAAGTTAGAGCCAGATCGACCTCTAATTACAGGACAACGTGTAATAGATAGTTTCTTTCCCATAGCAAAAGGCGGAACTTGTGCTATACCTGGTGGATTTGGGACTGGAAAGTGTTTAGATAAAAAAACATATATTTTAACATCTAAAGGTCTTCAAACTATCGGTGAAATATATAGAAATTCAAAAAAACATGGCAAATATATAACAGATGGTTGTGAAGAGTATATTACTGTCCCAAACTCAATATCTGTATATTCATTAAAAGATAATAAGATGAGATCTAGCGAATCTAAATATGTATATAAAGGTAGGACTTCAGCTATCCAAAAAATAAAAACAAGAACAGGACGAGAAGTTGAGATAACACCAATTCATAAATTAAGAGTATGGGATCCAAAGAGATTTGAAATAAAAGAAATTGAATCTAGATATATCAAAGCAGGTATGCAAATTGTAGCTCCCAGAAAAATAAATATTAAAAGTAAATATATATCTTTAGATGCATTTAACTCTTTTAACCTCCAAAAAACTAGAGTTTTTGACATAGAATCTCGAAAAAAAGTTGAATTAGCTATAAAAACTCTAAGAAAAAAATGGAAACTAAAAGACATTGCAAAGAAACTCAAAACTAGCAGCGGCACATTACATGCCTATAAAAATTTAGGATATAACCCAAAATTAATACATCTCAAAAAATTATCTAAATTAGCAAATATTGAAATTAATCCTAAAAAAATAAAAACAGAAAGACATTCTATACCTATATCATTTCCAGAAACAATTAATGAGGATTTAGCTGAATTTTTAGGTCTTATCTCCTCTGATGGGAATATAAGAGCTAATCAAAGTATTTTATTTTGGAACAATGATGAAGATCTTCAAGATAGGTTTTCTCATCTTTCAAAAAAACTATTTGGTGTTGAAATACATAGAGGAATTGAAAAAAATGTTAAATTTTCAATTATAAACAGTAGAGCTTTGGTTATCTTTTTAGAAAAAGTATTTAATTTTCCTCTATCTAAAAAAGCTATTAATTTAAATTTCCCAAATAATATACTTATTTCACCAATTTCTGTTTTGATGAGATATTTAGGCGCATATTTTGCAGGCGATGGTGAAGTAGGCCATAGTGGCGAGGTATTATTTCATACTGCTTCTAAAAAATTCCAAGTTGGAATTATTTATGCATTTACAAGAGTTGGAATTATTGCTAGATTGCGAGAAAAACGAGTAAATGGAAAATTATATTATAGCGCAGTTATATCTGGTAAATATGACCTTGAAAAATTCATAAACCTTACAAACCTTATATCATGTAAAAAAACATCTAAACTTAAAAATTATGTTTCAAATAAGAAAAAAGGATACGAATCAATTGATAAAATCAAATTAGATCCAACATTACTAAAGAAAATAATCAAAGAATCTAATTTATCTAAGAGAGATTTTCAAAATGCAGGAGTATCTATTAGCAATTATACAACAAATAACGAATATATAACTCCACCTATTCTAAAAAAACTTTCAAATGTTATTAAAAAACATCCTTTAGGTATAAAGATTTCTAATCTTTGTAACATGTTAGATTGGATATATTTAGATGAAATAAAAGAAAATAAAAACGTTCAAATTGATAAAGATGTCTATGATTTAAGTATTCCCAATATAGAAAATTTTGCAGGGGGATTAGGTCCAATAATTTGTCACAATACAGTAATTCAGCACGAGCTCGCTAAGTGGTCAGATGCCCAAATGGTAACATATGTTGGTTGTGGAGAGCGAGGAAACGAAATGAGTGATGTATTAGAGTCATTTCCAAAACTAAAAGATCCAAGAAGCGGACAACCTCTATTTGCACGTACTACCTTAATTGCCAATACATCAAACATGCCAGTTGCAGCACGAGAGGCATCAGTATATACTGGAATAACAATTGCTGAATATTATAGAGATATGGGTTATGACGTATCTTTAATGGCTGATTCATCTTCTAGATGGGCAGAAGCTATGAGGGAGATATCTGGGAGATTAGAAGAGATGCCAGGAGAAGAAGGTTTTCCTGCATATTTAGCTTCAAAGCTAGCAAGTTTTTATGAAAGAGCTGGTCGAGTTACTACAATTGGATCAAAACAAGATAAAGGTTCAGTATCAATTACTGCCGCAGTATCCCCACCCGGTGGAGATTTTTCAGAACCTGTTACTCAAAATACTCTACGAGTAGTTAAAGTTTTTTGGGGATTAGATGCAGATTTAGCTGATAGACGTCACTTCCCATCTGTTAATTGGCTAAAAAGTTACTCACTATACATAGATGATGTAAAGCCCTGGTGGGATAAAAAAGTCGAAGATGATTGGAAATCAACTCGAACTAAAGCTATGAAGCTTCTAGAGAGGGAAGATGAATTAAAAGAAGTTGTGCAACTTGTTGGTCCTGATGCTCTACCTGAGCGAGAAAAAGGAATTTTATTATCTGCAAAAATACTCCGTGAAGATTTTCTGCAACAAAATGCATTTCATGATGTTGATACTTTCTGCTCATATAGCAAACAGTATAAAATGCTTAAGTTAATGCTAAAATTAAATGATTTAGTCATCCAATCTATTGAAAAAAATTTATTGGTTAATGATATTCAAAATATGGATTGTTTAGAATTAATTTCTAGACTAAAATACATTCCAGAAGATGAATTTAATGATTATATTAAAGAAATAGATTCCAAAATGGAAGATGAAATTAATGATTTAATAGAAAAAGCTGGTGTATGAATATGGATACTGCTATTAAAGAATTTACAGGAGTAACAGAAGTTGCGGGCCCTTTAATGATAGTAGAAGGAGTTGGAAACAGAGGATATGGGGAAATTGTAGATATCACACTATCAAATGGCGAAAAGCGACATGGTCAAGTTTTAGAAGCAAAAGAAGATATAGCAGTTATTCAAGTTTTTGAAGGAACTTCTGGAATAGATACTAAATCTACGAAAGCTAGATTTAGGGGTGAGACTTACAAATTAGGCCTATCAAAAGATATGCTAAGTAGAGTATTTTCAGGATCAGGTAGACCCATAGATGGAAGACCAGATATAATCCCTGAAATTGAAAGAGACATAAATGGAGCGCCTATAAATCCATTTGCCAGATCATATCCTAAAGATTTTATCCAAACAGGATTATCTTCTATTGATGGTATGAATACATTAATTAGAGGTCAGAAATTACCTATTTTTTCAGGTTCAGGTATGCCACATAATAAATTAGCTGCACAAATTGCAAGACAAGCCAAAGTTTTGGGAAAAGAAGAAGAATTTGTAGTTATATTTACTGCAATGGGTATAACTTATGAAGAATCAAACTTTTTTATTAATGATTTTAGAGAAAGCGGAGCAATTGAAAACGTTGTTATGTTTCTAAATTTAGCAGATGATCCTGCAATTGAGAGAATTATCACACCTAGATTAGCTCTGACTACTGCTGAATATTTCGCATTTGAACATGATATGCAAGTTTTAGTAATTCTAACTGATATTTCAAATTATGCTGAAGCATTGAGGGAGATTTCGGCTGCCCGAGAAGAAGTTCCAGGTAGACGTGGTTATCCTGGATATATGTATACTGATTTAGCTTCAATTTATGAAAGAGCTGGACGTATTAGAGGTAAAAATGGAACTATTACCCAATTGCCAGTTTTGACTATGCCGGATGATGATATAACTCATCCCATTCCTGATCTGACCGGTTATATTACAGAAGGACAAATTGTATTAGGTAGAGAACTTCACAGAAAAGGTATATATCCACCCAATAATGTTCTACCATCTCTATCTAGATTGATGAAAGATGGAATTGGAAAAGAAAATACTCGAGAAGATCACCAAGGAGTATCAAATCAATTATATGCAAGCTATGCAGAAGGTAAGGATCTAAAAGACTTAGTTGCAGTTGTTGGAGAAGATGCATTAAGTGAGAGAGATAGAAAATTTTTGAAATTTTCAGAGAGATTTGAAGAAGAATTTATAGGACAAAGACCAGATGAAGAACGATCAATTCATGATACATTAGATTTAGGTTGGAAATTACTTGCAGATCTACCAAAAGGAGAATTAAAGAGAATAGATAAAGAATTTATAGAAAAATATCATCCTGAAACTAAAGCAGAAGAATCCAAAGAAGCAAAAAAGTAACTGAAAGTGCATATAATTTTAATAAAAAATTAGCATTTCGCGATTTAATTAAAGAATAAATCCGATTTGAACAAAAATCTCTATATTTACAATCTTTGCATTTACATTCTTTTTCTAAATCCTCACGACTAACTTCCATTAAAGATTACCCTAAATATTACGACTCAATTTTAATTTTTATTACTCTGGCTCCTCTTAAAAAAATTCTCTCACCATCTTCGGTATCAATTAACGTATTTTGGTGTTGATCCATCCCCACCAAAGTTCCTCTATATTCTTCAACTGACGCACTATCTTTACCTAGATCTGAAGGCACTGCATAATCTATTACTAGATTTTGACCTTCTTTGAAATAACTTAAGGGCACTTTTATAGTTAAATCTTTGGAACGTCCTTCTCTTCTATTAGAAGGTCTTCTTCTATCATAAGGATTTTTATACAAAAATATCAAACTCCAATTTTAATTTTTTAAGATAGATAACTCATCTACTGTTATAGTATTCTATAATTTTTAGAAGGAACAAATATAATTAAAAGCTTTAATTTTGTGAGTGAACTTTGTATAAATCAAAAATGTGATTATAATGGCAAAGATGAAAGGCGCAAGAGCACTCATAGAAAGTTTAAAGCAAGAAAATGTAGATACAATTTTTGGAATTCCTGGTGGCGCTATGATAGATGTATATGATGAATTATACGATTCAGATATACGCCATATTTTAACTAAACACGAACAAGTTGCAGCTCATGCGGCTGCAGGTTATGCAAGAGCTTCCGGCAAAATTGGCGTATGTTTTGCAACGTCTGGACCTGGTGCTACTAATTTAACTACAGGTATTGCTGATGCTTTTGCAGATTCAACTCCTGTTTTAGCAGTTACAGGACAAGTAGCTACCTCAGCTATAGGTAATGATGCTTTCCAAGAGGCAGATACCGTAGGTATTTTTATGCCAATCACCAAATATAATTTTCAAATTCAAAATGCAAAAGATATAGCAAAAACTGTCAAAGAAGCAATTTACATAGCACAAACTGGTCGACCTGGCCCAGTTCATATCGACTTTCCTAAAGATCTTCAACAAGCCGAAATTGATTTTAAATATCCTAAAAAAATTGAATTAGAAACATATAAACCAAAAACTAAAGGTCATCCGAAACAAATCAAAAAAGCAGTTAAAATGATTTTAGATTCAAAAAGACCTGTTTTATTAGTTGGTGGTGGTGTTACAATATCCAATGCAATGGATGAATTATTTGAATTTGCTCAAATGTTAAAGATTCCAGTTGCTTCAACTTTGATGGGAAAAGGTTGCTTTCCAGAAACTCATCCTCTATCCCTTGGAGTTTTGGGTATGCATGGTAAAAAAATTGCAAATGATTTTATCACAGATAGTGACTGCATAATAACAGTTGGAGTCAGATTTAGTGATAGAATCACAGGAAATATTGATACCTTTGCACCTGAAGCTAAATTTATTCAAATTGATATAGATCCAGCAGAAATTGGAAAAAATGTTCAAGTAAGACTTCCAATAGTTGGAGATGCAAAAAAAGTATTATCAAAATTAATCCATGAAATAAAATCAACTAAATTTACAAAAAAATATGATGAAGAACTTGAAGACATAATTCGTTTATGTGAATGTGACTTTGATTTCCAAGATTGTCCAATTAAACCACCTAAAGTAATACATGAGCTTCAAAAATTAATAGATGATAAAACCATAGTTACCACAGAAGTTGGACAATGTCAAATGTGGGCTGAACATTATCTTAAGATAACACATCCTAGAAGATTTATAACTTCAGGCGGATTAGGCACAATGGGATTTGGTTTCCCAGCAGCAATAGGTGCAAAAGTTGCAAAACCAGATCATAAAGTAGTCGATATTGCTGGTGATGGAAGCTTCACCATGAACTGCCAAGATTTAGCTACTTGTGTCAAAGATGATATACCAGTTACAGTTATAGTCCTAAATAACAAAACATTGGGCATGGTCTATCAATGGCAAAAATTATTTTACAACAAAAGGTTTGCCTCAACTGAATTTGGATACATTGCTGATTTTGTAAAATTAGCTGAAGCTTTTGGAGCAGAAGGAATAAGAGTTGAAAAACCATCTGAGATATCAGACGCCCTAAAGCAAGGACTCAATAATGATGTTGCAACAGTAATTGATGTTGTAGTAGACCCTAATGAAGATATACTACCTATGGTTCCAGCAGGCGGAAGTATTAATCAAATGATAAGATCTCCTAATTGTAAATGGAGCATGCAGCGATTAAAAGAAAAATATGGTGGTAATTAAAATGGAAAAACATATTATCGCAGTCTTGGTTCGTGATGCACCAGGAGTCCTACATAGGATTGCAGGATTGTTTTCAAGAAGAGGATTTAATATAAATTCAATAACAGAAGGTCCTACCACAAAAGAAGGAATATCTAGAATGACTATAGTTGTCCAAGGAGATCAAAAAGTTCTAGAGCAAGTTACAAAACAGCTAAATAAACAAATCGATGTCCTAAAAGTATCAGATTTACCACCCCTAGATAGTGTAGTTAAAGAACTATGCTTAATCAAAATTAATACACCCACACAAGATGATAAAACTAAAATTATGCAATATGCTTCTACTTTCAAAGCAAAAATAGTTGATGCAAATCCACAAACCCTAACAGTAGAGATTACTGGATCACCCTCAAAAATCACTGCATTTGTGGAAGTTGTAAAAACGTTTGGGATAAAAGAAATATCAAGAACAGGTATAACAGCCCTAGCTAGAGGGCCAAAAGTCACAGATGTTAAAAAGAAAAAATAGGCTTTTTTTATGCTAACCAAACTTAGATCTTCTATATCAAAAATATCAACAAAAATAGCAAAAAAACTAGCCAAAATAGGTTTTACACCAAATACACTGACAGTTTTAGGATTAATCTTTAGTATAATCTCAGCATATCTATTTTATGAAGGTATGTATATCTTAGGTGCATCAATTATTATTTTAATAGGGGCCTGTGATATATTAGATGGTGCACTAGCTAGAGAATTAAATAAAGCCACAGACGTAGGTGGAATAATAGACTCTACAATAGATCGATATTCTGATCTAATAATCTTTTTTGCCTTGTTTCTAAACTTATACAACAACGATATTAAAATTATATATATTGAGACTAAATTTTGGGTATTAATTGCAATTTTGGGAACAATTATGGTAAGCTACATACGAGCAAGAATTGAAGCTACCGGAAAGATCAAAAAATTTGAAGTAGGTCTTATGGAGCGTGCTGATAGATATTTAATTTTAGCAATTGGTTCATTTCTAACTCTATTTTCAGATTATGCTCTGCCATATACCTTCTTTGTGCTTGCAATTTTGACAAATATTACTGTAGTTCAGAGAATGGCAATTGCAAAAAAACGTCTATCTAAAGCGAGAATAGAGAATCATAATTGAATTTTATAAACTTGAATATGTGGAATTCCATCTATATAAAGAATCTTTTCCCTATCACACCATTTATTCTTTAGTGCTTGATCAATTATTTCTTTTCCAACTAAATTTAGGATAGTTGCTTTGTCAATAATTTTTTCTATATCTTCTAATTCTACCTTACTTCCCTTATAATAATTTTCATACTTTTTTAGATCTAAAACTTTTTTATCTTCACGAAAACATTTACCTAAAATATTTTCATCACAAACTGAAACTATAAATTGCGATTCTGCCTTATATGTCTTTAGATAAAATTTCATTATTTTTAATTGAAATTGCAAAGCTTTATATATTCCCTTAAGTGGGTTAATCTAGGAAAGGAGAACTAATCATTGAAAGAAAATAAGTATATTACAGAGATTGTAGGTCCTTTTGAATTAAAATTATATGAAAAGAGACCCAAAAAAGAATTTGAATATAGCTATAATGTAAAATGTGAAAATAGAGCTTCAAAAGAAGAAACTATAAATACAATTCATGAATTAGGTAATATAAGAAACTGCTATTTTGATGAAGCTCTAGGTAAAGTTATAATTGAGACAGACAAAGTTGAACATTTCAAAAGATTAGAAGAGAATATATTTAGAACAACAGGATGGAATCCACAAATTCATGCCCCAGCGATATCTGGATTAGTCTCTAAGGCAAGAAAAATAATATATGAAAATGAAGATAGATACAAATATATGAAAGAATGGGGCCGAAAAATAAAAAAATCGTTTGAAACTGAATTTTGTCGTATTGAACTTTTAGGAAGTGGCAAAGAAGTAGGTAGAACTGCTATATTAGTTCAAACTAACAATTCAGCAGTTTGTTTAGATTTTGGGATAAATGTAGGTACAAAAGAAATACCATATATCATGCCAGATATGCATCAAAATTTTTATGGAATTATACTCTCACATGCCCACCTTGATCATTCGGGCGCTATACCATTTTTATTCCAAAAGAAGATGGATTTTCCAATATATGGAACTGAAATGACTCTTTTTTTAAGTTATCTACTATGTAAAGACTTTAGAAAAGTTGCACATCTAAATGGATATCCTTCCTATTCAAAAAAAGATATTGAAAAGATGATATCTCGATTTATTGCATTAAATTTTAGGCAAAAAGTCAAAGTCGCACCAGATATTGAAATTGAACTAATCAACTCGGGACATATCCCTGGAGCTTCTGGTGTAATCTTATATATAAAAGGACATACTATTTTATATACTGGAGACTACAACAGTCGAAAAAGCAGAATATTAACTCAAATTGATCCAGATTTACCTAAAATAGACTATCTTATTACTGAAAGCACATATTTTGATAGAACACTTCCAGCACAAAAAGACGCTGAAAAAGAAGTAGTCAATTTATGTAATGAAACCTATCAAAATGGTGGAATTGCAATGATACCTTCCTTTGGTGTAGGAAGAAGCCAAGAAGTATTGACCTTCTTACATGACTATGATATTTATGCTGATTTATATGTAGATGGTATGATTAGAGAAGCCACAAAAATAGTCCAATCTGGACCTGAATTCTTAAGAAGAGAGATCCAAACTAAAGATCTTACTTGGGTATGGCGTGAAAAGCATAGAAAAAGAGCAATGGATGACAAAAATATTATATTGACTACTTCAGGGATGCTAACAGGTGGTCCAATCTATACATACTTAAAAAAATTACATGATGATCCTAAAAACTCATTAATTTTAGTTGGATATCAAGTTGAAGGTACAAAAGGTAGAGAAGTCCTAGATGGAAATACTAAAATTACAATAGATGATGAAGAAATAGATCTAAAATTAAAAGTATATCAAGTAAAATTATCAGGTCATGCTGATCGAAGTGGGCTTTGGAATTTTATACAAGATTTAGATGGGCTTAAAAAAGCCTTTGTAATTCATGGTCCAAGAGAAAATTGTATAAATCTTGCAAAAAGAATTAAAGGTAAATTAAAGATAGAAGCCCATGCTCCAGATGATCTAGACGCATACAGGCTATTTTAAAAATAAAAAAAGAGAGATTTTATTTATTCATAATCTGCAAGTGTAGTTAGAGCTTGTGCCCACTTTACAAATTTATGAGTTGCAAAATCTCGTACAGTTTTGATATTAAATGCTTCAATTAGCAATTTTTCATCGCCTTCAGAAACACCTTGTATTGCAGATACTGGCGCATCTGCTATTTCTTTAAATGATTTATCTTCCCATGCTTTATCTACTATTTTTTCAAATCCCATTTTAATTTCACCTAATATATGCGAGATACTATTAATTTTTTAAAAGTTAATAAATTAAATAAAATAAAACAATACTTATTTTATTATGTATAATTCAAACTATAACTTTAAACAAATAAATCTTTATGAAAAGAAATTAATTACAAAATTATTTTAAGTAAATATATAAAATTAAGTTTCAATGAATGTAACTCTTATATTTTATGGATTAACTCTTTTATTTTCTATATTAATATTTATTTTAGCAATTTTTACGTTCTATTACTTTTTAAACCTTGATCGAGAACTATTTAAACACATAATTTATGGCCTTTTTTCATTAAGTACTTCAGTGATTGGTTTTTTAGGATTATACCTTATTTATCCATCTAGTGATGGATTAAGAAGAAGCTTTTTTGGTTTTTTAATGCGCATACCCTCAGTGATGGGTGTATTTTTCTTTGTGAAAGCAACTGAATTATTAGCATCCAAAGAAAATAATAGTTTTCAAAAAGATCAAAAATTAGATAAAATGCTTTATATACTTCTTTTGACAAATATTTTTTGGAACATACCTCATACTATTGCATTATTATCAAAAAGTGATTTATTTAATCTTATTAATATCATAACATATGTTTTTTTCTTTTCTATTGTCCTTTTAGCACTTAAAATTATTTTATCGTATAAAAAAATATTTATTTTCCCTCTAGATAGTATTGTATCATCCTATACTATATCTATTGTATTATTTATTATAGGCGGGATTATTGCAAATCTTTCACTTTCACCAGTAACACAAAAAGGAGTTAATTTATTAGATTTTTCAGCTTTTAGAATGGGATTAGTGATGGTTTCAATGATACTAATATTTTATCCCTTTACTGTTTTTTACAGAAGTGTTTCAAAATTGCGAAAAGCTTTTTTTAACTAAATACTATTAATTCAAATCTTTTTCAAACTATTTTCAATCTCTTTCATCTTTTGAACATCATCCAAGGAAGTAAATACTGCTAAAGCTTCTGAAAATTTCTCTTGTGCTTTAGAATATTTTTTTTGTCGCATATAAATCTCTGCAATTTTTAAATGACAATTAGGTGTAAAATATTCATTTGGAGATAACTCTATAGCAACTTGATATGATCTTAGAGCATAATCCAAAAAGGATTCATCTCTCTCAGCTATAAGTAAAAATAAATCTCCTTGATCATAAAATTGTTTACCATCTAAAGTATATTGTTTTGAAAAAAACAAAAACAATTCTTTCAAAAACTCTACATCTGTCTCAAAATATCCATTGAAATTTAAAATTGAATCTACTCTATCAATTGTCTCTAAAATTTTCTGATTATAATTTGAATAATAAGCTTGAGACAACATCAACTTTATATTTCTCAAAATTATATTTTCTTGAAAACCACCTTGTTTGGAAGTTATAAATACAGGAAGTAAATCTTGCAATGCATCACTGATTTGATCCATTATACTTTGGGGAATACCTTTTTGTTGAAGTGCTTCAATCATAATAACTACTAAATTACCAATAGTATATTCTTTTTTTGCTCCAGATAAAAATCCAGTGTTTGCTAATTTTTCACCTATTCTCTTTGTAGCTTTTCCAGATTTAACAAGACCCATACCGATATTATTTAGCGAACGAACTATTACATCTTTTGTAAATGGATTTACATCTCCCAATAAAGTTCTCTGAAGTGCAATAATAATCTCATTATAAGGATAAACTGATCCAACTTCACCTAAAGATTCTGCATAAAGTTCAATCTCTGATACTCTACTTTTGTAGCTTCTAGCTAAATCTAGATATTTATCAATTAAAATTGGTGCAATTTTGGATTTTTTCTTACCTAAATTAGCTAAGGCAAAAATAGTCTCAAGCCTAACTGTGGGATCTTCATCCTCTAATCTTTTAAGTAAAATATTTTCATCAACATCAGATCGATTTACAGCAATCATACCTAATGCATAGGCTGCTTCAGCTCTCACTGTTGGATCTTTATGATTTGTCATAGAATAAAATAAATTTAAATCTACATTTTGATGAATTTTTTTATCCAAAAGTGCAACAGTATGAATACAATCTCTTGCTACTTCTAAATTATTTCCTTGAATCTTTTCAGAGAGAATTGGCCAAATATTCTTAGAATAAAGTGGGGCAATTGATTTTAGAGCTTCACTTGCATATTCAGATAAATCTTTTTTATCCAAAGCAGATAGATAATAATCTAATATAGATACTTTTCTCCCTTCTTTTACAACTTTGTAATCTTTATGCAAAATTATAAATTCTGAAACACTCTCAACACACATCTCAGCTACATCAATGTCTCTATCAGATATAGAATGACTTAAGAGGGCTTCAAGTATTATATCATCTGGTCTTTTGAGTATATAATTACCTAATGCATCTGAAGCAACATATCGAATAAAACTTCTTGAATCATCTAGATAATTTAAAATAAGGTCTTTTGGAAATTTATCTAAATTATAATAAACAATACGTGCCAAAATTGCAATTGCATATTCTAAAATATAATCAACTGTCTTGGGATCATCTGTGTCTTTTTTATAATCCAAAAAAGATTTTATTTTATCATATAAAATATCTTTTGCAACTTTACTACTGCAAGATAAAATTGCTTCAAGTGTTGTTTCTATATATTCTTCACTGTCAAAATGTTGATCCAATATTTGATAAAAAGCATCTAAAGCATCATTTACAAATTTCTTATCTCGATTTTGGCCTTCCAATATCATCTCAACTATTGAAGATGCTGCAGCACGTCTTATGATATATTGAAGATCACACAAAAGAGGTGAAACTACTTCTAATACTTTATCCAAATTTTCAGCTTTTTCTCCAACATCACCTAAAGCATCTAGGATATAACTTTTGATTTGATTATCTTTTGTTTTTGCTAGAGATTTTGTCAATTTTTCAAGTATATAATCTGAATATCCTAAAATTTTTCCTATATTTCCCAAAAGATCAACAGCTTCTTTTGACAAATAAAGATATTCTCCTCGCTTCTTTTCAATCGTATTTTTTGAAATAATATCTATAACCTGATGTACTAACTCTGTTTTATTCCTATTTTCAGAACAAATCAAAAGTAGGTATTGAGAAGCTTTCGATCTTACTGGTTTATTTATATCTATACCATATTTGTTATAAATTGGAGCAAGAAGTGCTGATTTTACTAAAGTCGATAGGTCATAAGATTTCTTTTTATTAATCCTCTCAGGATGTTTTCGCAACTCTTCTACTTTCATTAGACGATAAGAAGATTCAACTGCAGATAATTTTATATCAGCTTGAAAATCAGATTTTTTATCTAAAAGTAGATATCCACCATACAAAACTATAATTACACTTTGCACTAAAATTAGAGGTAAAAGCACATAGTAATTTTGAAATACAGAATAAATTCCAAATTCAACTAATGGTTTAAATCCAAATAACTCTACACCTAAAATACTTTCAACTAAAGTTTGATCTATTGCAACGAAATTTATAAGCATGCTCACTCCTATTGCTATAAAAATATAACCTGAAAAAATGAAATCTATAGCCTTAGTTTTACTCTTTTTTGACCAAAATTTAGAATAAAATCCACGAACACCAAATACTACAGTAGTGACTAATGCTATATACGCAGCTAATTCTGCCTTCTCTTTTAAGGCAGCACCAGATATCAAATCAGAAATTGGACTATAAATGTTATAAATTGCTAGCAAAAATGGAGAAGCATATATTAAAATCTTTAAAAAATACCACATACGTGAAAATGGCGAATGTGAGCCCACAACTACATTTCTTTTATTTGGCAAAAGATAATGAATGTTTTTGTATGTTTTCTTTAATATAGTCGCACCATGTCCTATTGCTGCATAATAGCTTAAGAAAAAAAGCGGAAAAATTAAAAACCACATAAATAAAATTTCTCCAACCTTATAATCTGGAAAAATCAAATAAATTATAAATACAGGACATAAATAAACTAAAATAAATATTAAAAAAGATACAAAATATGCCATTTTACCACTAAAGCGATCTAATATTTTTGTCTCTATAAATCTATGAAATTCATGGACAGAATCTGAAGTTGGTCTACCTAAGAAAATTATCTCCCAAAGTGGATATATAATTAGAATAGAAATCATAGCTAAAAGTAGATATCCTGCAATATTTGGAGTTGAAAAAGGTAATTTATCATCAACTGCTTCAAAAGATATATTTAAAATAAATACAAAAGTTAGAGAAAACATTGCACCAAAAGAAAAACAAGATCCCCAATCTTCAAGTGAGAATTTTTCACCTTCAACTGTATTAATCTTCTTCAGATGAGAATAAACTACAAAAAAACAAAAAAAGAATACAAAAACTCCCACAAATAAATAAAGAAATGAAATATCCATTATTTTTCACTCATCTCTTTTATATTTGATTTTAATTTCTCAATTAAATCTTTTGTAATCTTTTCGGGACAAATATTTTGACTCTTTTGGATTTCTAAAACACTGTTTATCAATTTATCCTCATTTAAATTTAAAAATTCTTCTTTTGATTTTATTCCTGCCTCAAAAAATATATTTGCAAGATATGAATCTATTCCATCTATTTCTACTAATTTTAATAAAGTTAGAAGATCATTAAATTGATCTTGAGTCATTTTAAGCTTTTTTCTTAGCCCTCTAATTTGTGAATATTTTTTCAAAAATTCTTCAACTGTCCAAATCCTGTATTTGGCTAATTCACTTAATTGATCTATATTTAGAAGACTAAATTTGACTAAAGGGATATTATAATCAGATTTTATTCTTTTAGTAATGAGTTTAGCAAAATAAATCCATTCATCGATCTGTGAAAAAGTAGGCAACTTTAGGATAATAAAATAGGATTCTTTATCTATTTTTTTAAATTTATAAAATATTCTTGAAGCTCTACGATGTGACAATTCCTCAATTGAATTCACATTAGCATAATATAGAAGTTCAGCGTCTCTTATAGTTATTTTTGGTATTTTAAATATTTCTAAAATATCTCGCCATTGATCAGCTCTTTTTTGATCTACTTTAGCTATAGACTTAATTTCATCAATTGAATAGTTATAAAAATCATCAACACTATTTATCCCTCTATCTTTGAGTCTTGATGCGTATTTATCACCAATTGATTCAAATTGATCTAAAGTAAATTTTACCATTAAAAAAATAGGAATTATTTAATCTAAAAAAATTATTGAAAAATAAAAAAATAAAAATATTAATATTGGAATTAATTCTTATTGTCTCTGTTTCTTAAATATTCACTATTTTATTATTTATGAATTCATATGCTACTTCGTTTTCTTCGAAAAATAAATCACATTCCACGCATTGTTCATGTTCAAGTTTGTCCCCACAAAAAGGACATAATAAATTTCTTTTACTAAAACATGAACTACAAAATTCTGAGATAAATTTATTATCATTCCCACATTCACAACGAATGTTATAAGGAATTATAACATACAGATTTTTTATCTCAAAATTTTCATTTAAATCTATTTCCAAGTTTTTATCTATTTCTATCGTTTGCGAAATTTTATCTATCGTTATTTCGAAATTTTCGCCATCTATTAATCCCATAATAATATCTATGAGGACTATCTCAAGTTTATCCGCATTTATGTACTCAATAGGAATTGACTCCTTCAGCTTATTCAACAGAGCACTGATATTACCTCTAATGTAACCCATCAAAAATTCTTTGCTTATATTTTTCATATTTGTATAGTACACCATTTTATTGTTTGGTATAATACTTCAGAATCATTTTATGTACTACAAGAGAATAAACAGATTCTAAGAAATGACTAATTCATCAAATAACGAACTCATCGTTAATAAATTAAATATGTAGGCTAGGAAAAAACAGTTTTAGAACAAGTTCTTAATTCGTTTATATTTTCAAT
>CAYQAE010000021.1:0-20791 GCA_964415445.1 uncultured archaeon
CATCTAAAGGAAAAGAATTCCATTCTAAAGATGGATTATTTGATCTTTGTGAAGTTTTTGATAAACCATTTGGTACTAAAATTATTTCTAATAAATCTAGGGATTTTTTTGTAGTTCCGCCTACATTTTTGGATAAATTAAAAAAATTAAAGCGGGGACCACAAGTAATTCACAAAAAGGACGCATGTGAGATTATTTTTGAATTGGATATTTTTTCAAAGAAAAAAATTTTAGAAATTGCAACAGGTTCAGGTTATCTAACTTCATTGTTAGCTAAATGTTCACCAAATGATGCTAAAATTTATTCATATGAAATAAAAAAAGAGTTCTATGATATAGCATATATAAATATAGAATTATTAGGGTTTTTGGATAAAGTTAATCTAAAGAACAAAGATGTGTTTTTAGGTATAGATGAGGGGAAAATTGATGCTTGTATTTTGGATTTTCCCTATCCTCATGAGATTTTAGATCAAGTTTATGAATCTATGAAGGTAGGTGCTAAGGTAGCAATTTATTCACCTAACGCACCTCAAGTCAATAGAATCTGTGAAAAATTAAATAATTTAGGATTTTTGGATACAAAAACTTTTGATATTTCAAAAAGAGAATATAAAGTCTCAAAAGGAGTTTTTCGCCCAAGAGGTAGACAATTAGGACACACTGCATATATAACTGTTTCTCAAAAAGCTTATTGATATTTCTTAATTCTTCTTGGTAGTCTTCTCTCATCAACTACTACAAGTTCACTAAACGAGCTTATTGCACTATATGGAACTATTATTTTTCCTTCTTTGTCAGTTTGGAAAAATTTCTCAATTTCTTCATTTTTTGGGGTAATTATTATTCCTAATATACTTCCATCTTCTTCTTTTGTAGATATGTCAAATAAATTACCTATTTTTTTTCCATTAATTCCTATTACTTCTTTATCTCTAAGTTTTGAAGCTATAATTGTTTTTAATCTAAACACCTCTTTTTTAGGCAGTATAATCTAGACTCTCTTCTTTAAACTTTGCTCTTCCAAATGAGTTTGCAATTCTCTCATATGAATCTACAATATTTTGAGTAATTGATGGTCTAATTGATCCAAAAGCTTCATCAAAATTTTTATTGGTAATTTTTTGTGCATCAAGATTTTCACGTAGAGCTAACATCCCAGCTTCGCGACACAGGGCTTCGATATCTGCTCCTGAGAAATTATTAGCTTTTTTGGCAAGATCCTCTAAATTAACCCCTTCAAGTGGCATATCTTTTGTATGAACTTTGAATATCTCTAATCTACTCTCTTCATCTGGAGCAGGAACATATAGTTGTCTATCAAATCTTCCAGGTCTAAGCAGTGCATTATCAATAATATCTGGTCTGTTTGTAGCTGCAACTACTATCACATGCTCTAGTGGTACTAGACCATCTAACTCAGTTAAAAGCTGACTTATAACACGTTCTGTTGATTTTGAGTCTCCATGCAATCCACCACGACTAGGTGCTATGGCATCAACTTCATCAAAAAATATTACACATGGCGCTGCTTCACGTGCTTTTCTAAATACTTCTCTCACTGCTTTTTCACTCTCACCTACCCATTTTGAAAGTAATTCAGGTCCTTTTATTGCTATAAAATTTGCTTCGGATTCTGAAGCTACAGCTTTGGCTAGCAAAGTTTTACCCGTGCCAGGTGGTCCAAACAAAAGCACTCCTTTTGGTGGTTGTATTCTTATCCTTTTAAATGAATCAGGATATTTAATTGGCCATTCAATTGATTCTCTAAGCTGTTGTTTTACTTTATTGAGTCCTCCAATATTTTCCCATTTAATATTTGGAATCTGGACCAATACTTCTCTTAAGGCTGATGGTTCTATTAACTTTAGAGCATTTTCAAAATCTTCTTTTGTAACATATAATTTTTCTAAAATTTCAGGTGAGATGGTATCCTCTTCTAAATTAATTTCAGGTAGAAATCTACGTAAAGTTTTCATTGCACTCTCACGACATAGTGCAGCAAGATCTGCACCAACAAAACCGTGCGTAATTTTGGATATATCTTCTAAATTGACATTTTCATGAAGTGGCATATTTCTGGTATGAATTTGTAATATCTCATATCTTCCTTCTTTTGAGGGCACACCTATTTCGATTTCTCGATCAAATCTACCTGGTCTTCTAAGTGCGGGATCTAGTGCATTAGGTCTGTTTGTTGCGCCTATTACCATTATTTTCCCTCTACTCTTTAGACCATCCATTAAAGATAGAAGTTGGGCTACAACTCTCCTTTCAACTTCTCCAGATACTTCTTCCCTTTTAGGAGCCATAGCATCAATTTCATCTATAAATATAATTGATGGTGAATTTGCTTCTGCATCTTTAAACATCTCTCTTAGTCTTTTTTCACTTTCACCATAGAATTTGCCCATAATCTCAGGTCCTGCAACATTAATAAAATAAGCATCAGATTCATTCGCTACTGCTTTTGCAATTAAAGTTTTACCGGTTCCAGGTGGGCCTCGAAGTAGGACACCTTTTGGGGGATCTATTCCTAGTTTGTGGAATAATTCAGGATGTTTAAGAGGTAATTCTATCATTTCTCTGACGCTTTGTATCTCATTTTTTAAGCCCCCAATATCTTCATAGGCAATATCTGGAACAGTTTCTACATCTTCTCGTGCTTCAGGAAGCAGTTCAACTTCTGTGCCACTACTTATTCTCAAAATGCCTTTAGGTGTAGTATTACTTACAATAAGTTTTGTATCTCCACTTAATGACATAGGTGCTCCAAAGAACTCTTCGATATCTCCTAATATCCCAAATACCATATTATTATCTTTTCTACGTCTTGGAGCTACAGGAGTGACTAAATCTCCTTTGGTAATAACTCTGCCCATCATGTTTTTCAAAACTACATTTGGAGGAACCATGAATCTTATTCCTTTTTCAGCTGGTGCAAATACTACTTTTTTTGCTTCTTTTACTTCTGCTTTTTTGATTGTTACAGATTCACCAATGCTTGTTCCTGAATTTCTTCGAGTCATTCCATCAATTCTTATTATTCCTAATCCAAAATCTGTTTGGTATGCTTCAACTACTACTGCTGCAGTTTTTCTTTTAGCTTCAAGTTCTATGACGTCTCCTGGTTTTAAATCTAATTTTTGTCTATCTTTAGGATCAATTCTTGCAATACCTTTTCCTACATCAGGTTGTGCTGATTCTGCTACTCTTAATTGAATTTCATCCATAATATGCACCACAATAATTTAATAAATAAAAATTTGCAATTACTTTTAATATTTTAGCTTAGGTTTTTTATGGTTGTTTTAATCTAAATTATATTTTGGATAATGACATAAGTAGAATATAATACTCTAATATTTACTCTGATATCTTTATTATTTTTTTAAAGTATTTTATATGAATTTTAGATAATAATAACTTTCATTATTAACTTGCACAGTTTGATCTTTAATATAATTTAATATTTTAATTGCCTTATTTGCTATTTACAATCGCAAAAAATTGAGTATTTTGCTATTTGTAGTAGCAAAAATTACAATTTTATAGTTGATATAAATTTAGTATTTTTTCCCAATTTTGACCTATTTTAGTTTCATTCTCTAAAAAAACATCATATGTTTTTTTGCATCCACATCTAGGTGCTTTTTGTTTTTTTTGGGTCTCTATCATTTTTTTGATATTTTCAATTACAATTTTATTACAATTTTTACAGTTATGTGCACCTCTTTTGGTTGCAGCTCCCATTATATCACATAAAATTCTATTTTTAAGTTCAATGCATTCTTTGACTACTTTATGAGCTGACCAAAGATAGGGTGGTTTGTATGATTTTGGAAATAATTTTGATATGAGTGTATTTTTCATAACAACACACGGATTAAAGGAGATTGTATCTACGTAATTTGTAATATCATGAGCAGACTTTATTGCATCATCTATTGCTTGGTTCTCATATAAAAAGGGCGGTTTTATTAAGACATATGCTTTTATTTTGAAATTATTTTCTCTGCAAATTTTGCAGGCTTTTAAGAAATCATTGTATGTAAATCCTTTATTGATATATCGGTTTCTGATTTTATCATTTGAAGTTTCAAGTCCAATTGATATTTCTTTTACACCTGAGAAATTTTTCAAATTTTTTAGATTTTTTTGGCTAATAAATTCAGGTCGAGATTCAACTGAGAGTTCTTTAATATCTTTAGAATCTAAATATTTTGCGATTTGAATTTGGACATCTTTTGGAATTTCTCTTGGATCTAGGAAACTGCCTGATGTAAATATTTTTACACTATGTATATTTTCATATTTTTCTACTTCTTCCTTTAGAATATTTAAGTCTTTAAATGGTTTATTTGGGCTATCATTTATATATCCACACATTGTGCATCCGCTTTTTTTAGCCCAAAAGCAACCTGAAGTTCCCAAGATTATATTCAGGGTAGAATTTATATTTGAATAAGTTAATTCTTGCTTTTGCCATGATTTGATTGTAAAAGTTTTATTTTTCATTTTTTACCATTAAATAGTTTAATTTTATAGGATAAAAAACATTGAATACACTTAAAAATTTAGTAAATTTAGCACATATCAAGTTTGGAAATTGTCAAATTCATCTGATTTAGTTTAGGGATATAAATGAGGAAAAATTTAGGACTAGTTGCAATTGTATGTGGACTTTTTTTAATATTTGGATGTTTAGCTTCAACTACAGAAGATGATGAAGTTGACTTTTATCAAAATGAGGCTTGGGCATATAATAACAGTCATAATAATGTAACAACAATTATTCAATTTGTAGGGATTAAAAGCTACAACAATAGTTCTTGTTATTTGTTTGAGACACATAGAGCTAAAAATTTATTAGCAGAGACGATATCAAATGATACACTACAGTCTAAAACTTATTACAAGTTAGATGATAATTATTTGAGTGTAGCTCG
Source organism: uncultured archaeon (assembly GCA_964415445.1). Lineage (GTDB taxonomy): Archaea > CAYQAE01 > CAYQAE01 > CAYQAE01 > CAYQAE01 > CAYQAE01. The sequence goes on from CAYQAE010000021.1 coordinate 4,950, forward strand.
TGAAGAATTTTATTTTAAAGGAGAATTTAATTATTCAGTTGACTATTACCCTTATCTTCCACTAGTTAATTTAGAATTAAGACTAAATTCATCTTGGAGTTGGAATGGGACAATAAAGAGATATTTTGCATCTAATTCATCTTATAGTGAAATTGATACTAATGCTTCATTTGAGATTGAATCTGAGCCTAAGACTCTTATTTTGTATGTTGAAGGTGGAGAATTCTATTGTTATGTAATTAAGTTCATGCCTAAATGGAATAGTAATACTTACAAATATTTTTGGGCAGATAAAGCTGAATATTTTGCTAAAGTTGAGACATACAAAAATGATAGTTTAGATTCCTTTGATAAGTTAGTGGACATTCGTCTAAATGATTCGATGCGTGAATAAATTAATTGTTAATGACAATAACAATATGTTTATAAAGAATTATTATTACTAATAACAATATGGAACTTATTAATTTAAATCCTTGGTGGGAAAGTAAGCAAGCAATAGATCTAGATAAACATCTTAGAGAACTAAGAAATTTTAAATATGTATATCATACTCCGCTACTTAATTACGATTTTAAAGAAGGAAATATTTATACAATTCGTGGTCCACGTCAAATAGGGAAAACTACATTTTTGAAACAGTTTATTAAAGAAAAATTGCCTTTTTTTGACAAAGAAAGTATCTTTTTTTGGTCTTGTGACAATCTCACTTCTAAAAGTGATCTTATTGAGTTACTTAAGGATTATGCAGATTTTTGCAAAGTTAAAAATGTGGATCCAAAATATGTTTTACTTGATGAGATAACTGGTTTAGATGATTGGCAGAGAGGAGTTAAATTTGCTATTGATACAGATATTTTGCCTGAGGCTTGTTATATTCTTACTGGTTCAAATGCTATTGATCTAAAGAAAGGTACAGAGAGACTTCCTGGAAGGAGAGGGAGGCATGGATCAGATTTATTCTTTTTACCTCTAGATTTTCGTGAATATATCAAATTTATAGATCCAAAATGGTTTGAAAATCACAAAAATGATACATATGAAGAATTAAAATATTATAATAGAGATTTAAAGGTATTTTTTGAAAAATATTTGATCACCGGAGGTATACCTCTTGTTATTAATGAGTATGAACAAAATAAGCAAATTCCTACCTTTATTTATGATCTTTATTATTCTTGGATTGTAGGTGACATATTAAAAGAGAAAAAAGGTGAACAAACTCTAAAGGAGATAATTAAAAGTATTCTCACGTGTTATACCACACCTGTTAGCTGGGATGGATTAGCTAAAAGATCATCTGTAAAGAGCCATGTGACAATAAATTCTTATATTGAGATATTGTCTTATCTTTTTGTTATTTTCCCTTGTTTTTTCTTTGATGTAGGAGATAAGAAAATCAATTATAATAAAAATAAGAAAATATATTTTTATGATAGTTTTATTTTGCGAATGTTTTGTGATAAATTAAATATTTCGGTAGATGAGCAAAAAATTATTGAAGGGATAGTCGCTGCTAAACTAAAGCATAAAGATGTATTAGAAGATGTTTTTTTTACTAAAGTAAAAAAAGAAACTGATTTTGTAGTAGAAGGTAGCGTTGGAATTGAAGTTAAATATCAAAATAAAGTATCTAAGATGGATTTTGTAAATAGAAGATATTTCAAAAATTTTAAGCTCCTATCAAAGGATAAATTTGGAAAAGATACAATTCCAGGTTATGCGTATTTGTTTTGTGAGGATAAGTTTTAAATTTGTTCAGTATATAATACAAATATAAGTTAATTTGTTCAGTGAATTGATATGAATTATCACAAAATTATAACTCAATGGTTAGAATTTGAAATACCTTCTGTTAAACCTCGTTTAATTGATCTAAATTTAGATTATAACATAATAAATACTATAATTGGACCAAGAAGAAGTGGTAAGACTTATTTTTGTTATTTATGTATTAATAAATTACTTAAAAGGAATATAGAAAATATTCTTTACATAAATTTTGAAGATGAAAAACTATTGGGAGCTACTGCTGATGATCTAAATTCGCTTCTAAATGTTTATTATGAGCTAAGTGAGATCAAAGATAATAAGAAGATCTATCTTTTTTTAGATGAGATACAAAATGTTCAAAATTGGGATATGTGGATCCGAAGGATTTATGATACCCAAAAAAATATTCATATTATTTTAACTGGTTCATCTTCTAAATTATTAAGTTCTGAGATATCAACTAAACTCAGAGGTCGAACTCTAACTACTGAGATACTTCCTTTGAGTTTTAAAGAAGTTGTTTTGTGGAGAAATTTGAATTATGATCTAAAAAATATAAGCTACAGTAGAGAAAATATACCTATAAAAAAAGAGTTTAGCAAATATTTAATGGATGGGGGCTATCCTGCTTTAGTTGATTCAGATCTGCCCAAAGATCAAGTACTTCAAGATTATTATGAAGTTATGATTTTGCGAGATATAGTTGAGAGACATAAAATTAAAGAACTGAAAAAAATGAGAATACTTTCTAAATTAATATTTGAATCAACAGGTAGTGAAATTACATATAATAGACTTGCAAATAAGATGAAATCTCTTGGATTTTCAATGAGTAAAAATACTTTGATTGAATATATATCTTATTTTGAAGAAGCATTTTTATTTTTTCAGAATTTAAAGTATGAATATTCACTTACAAAGCAATTAGGTTCTATAAAAAAAGTTTATTGCATTGATAACGGATTTTTAAATGCTATAAGTTTAGTAAAAATATAGGTAGATTGTTGGAAAACCTTGTATATATTGAATTAAAACGAAGAGGTAGGGATATATATTATCATAGGGATTTATATGAATGTGATTTTTTAACAAAAGAGAAGGACAAAATAACGGGTGCAATCCAAGTTACCAATGAATTGAATGAAAAAAATTCAAAACGGGAGTTAAATGGATTATTAGAGGCATTGGATAAACATAAACTTTCTAATGGTTTGATTCTTACTTATTATGATGAGGATACGAAGTTTATTGATGGAAAAAAAGTAGAGATACTTCCTATTTGGAAATGGTTGTTGATCTAAAGTATTTATCCATAAAAAAATTCATAATTATTTGCAATTACTGTTTTGTCAAGTTTAGATTCTTTTAATAAATTTTTTTGCTTTTTGGAAACTTCTCGTTGGTATTTTGATTCAATAGCAGTTTTATTATATATAAAATCTATTTCTGTGTTGTTTTTATAAAGATATGAGGGTTTTTTGTCTTTTATTTTTAAAAAAACTAGATTTTCAAAAACAGCTCCAAGGTCACGAAATCCAACTGTAACATTACGCAAGCCAATATCACCTATATAGAGCTTTTTTGGTAAATGCATTCTTTCATTTTGACTCTTTGAATATCTATCTATAATATAGACTAAATATGATTTTTCAAAATATCCGATATATCTCTTTATAGTGTCAATTGAAGTTTGTAAAATTTTTGCAAGTTTAGTGTAACTTATAGTTTTTCCTACTCTCTCACAAAGTAGTATGAACATGTCTTTAATTATTTTTTCATCTTTTATCCTATGATGTGCAACAATATCTTTGTATAATACATGCTCAATTAATTCTGTTATGTATTGTGGATCACGTGTGAGTACATATTCTGGCATTCCACCATATTCCATATATTCTTCAAAATAACTCTCTAATAAATATTTTTCAGATTTTTTTACATTAACTTGTCTAAATATTAAGTATTCATTGAAATCAAGTGGTAGTACTTCAATAGTTCTAGTTCTTCCAGTTAGATATGCTTTTTTATCTCTCAAAATGCTAGAGGATGAGCCTGAAATATATATCTTTACATTTTCATGGTCATATAGATTTTTTAACTCTTTTTGGAAATTTTCTTTGTATTGTACTTCATCAAAAAAGAGGTATATTTTTTCTTTTAGGTGAATTTTGTGTAATTTTCTATATTTTTCTATAATTTCATGTATTGTGTATTTTTCAAATCCAATTGTATCTAGTGGTATGAAAAATATGTATTTTGGATCTACTGATTTTGTTAAATGTTCTATTGTCTTTTTTATTAGTGTAGTTTTTCCTACACGTCTCAATCCAGTTATTACTACGATGTCTTTTTTTTCAAATTGATCAATTAGCTTAGATAAGTAATCATTTCTTGGAAATGCATCAATAGAGTATTTTTCTTCCCACCATGGATTGAGTTTGTAGAGTAAATCTTCCATGATTATTATTTTAATGTTATTATTTATATAGTTTACGATGGTATCTTAAAATATATACATTTTTCTAAGATGGCATCTTAGACATTGTTATCTTTCAGATATGATAGAGCTTCTTCAATTATTTTTGAAGATATATACAATGAACTTCTAGTTGGGATTGCTTTTAAACTTTCTTTGAGTTCTTTCTTTTTTAATAATTTTTTTGAATATGCTCTAAATAAAATACCTACAGTTCCATGTACTTTTATCCCATAAATATTTGCAGTCTCTCTTAGGTCCCAATCATCAGTGAGTAAAATTGATTTTAGTTTTTTGCTTAAAACTAAAGTATCTGCATCAGCGTTTTGGATGTCATATTTTTTAGATATTGATCTTGATTCTTTTTTGCCTTCAGTATCTAAGCTGGTTATTTCGATATTAAATATAGATGAAATTTTTTCAAAATTAAAGTAGTTTTCTAATTCATCTTTTACAGCTTTTGGGATTTTGATCTCAAATAGATCTAAGATATCAAGTTTTCCTATTTCTTGCAGATGGATAAAAATTCCAGTATCAACAACAACTTCATTCACTACTTAATCCCCAATGAATATCTTCTAAGACCATTTTTCGGATTTTTTCTTCATCTTGTTTTGATTTGGTCTCTGTTAGAAGTCTAACTGCATCTCTAATTGCTTCAGACTTATTTGTATAGTATCCTTTTTTTACTAAAAGTTCAAGTTCACGTACTTGCTTTGAAGTTAGTCTTGAGGGAATTGTTTTCAAAGTCATGTATACCACATGTATACTATCTGTATACATTATATTTAAATATTTCGGAATGTAATTATATAATCATAATTCGTATTATTTCCTAGATACAAAATATTTTTCACATTCTACTAAAGAAGGAATATCTCCTACGTTCCATACTTCGCCTTTAAATTCAAGGTAGCCTACGTTGTGTCCTTTTTTGATTAATAATTCTATTGCATCAGTTAGTTGGTATTCATTATTTTTTCCTGGTTTTATTAATTTTATTTGTTCAAATATATCTTTATTTAATACATATAGCCCCATAACTGCTAAATTAGAGGGTGCATCTTCTTTTTTTGGTTTCTCTACAATGTATTCAATATAGTGTTCATCTTTTGGATTTATTACCCCGTGTGCTGATACATCTTCCATTTTTTTAACTACTAAGGTGGCAGATGAGTTATTTTTTTGATGAGTTTGGATTAAGTTTTCTAAAATTGAATTTGAATCAATCACGTTATCTCCTAAATAGACTAAAAATTCGTTTTTGATTAGTTTTTCTGCGCACAAAATAGAATGGGCTAGGCCTGTAGGATTTTGTTGATATACGTAAGTTAGATTAACATCGAATCTAGATCCATCTCCTAGATAATCCATAAGTGCTCCTTTTTTCCAACCAACTACAATTATTATATCTTTAATATTTGCATCTCTAATTTTTTCTATTGCACGCTCAATTGGAGGTTTTCCAGCAATGTTGATTAACTCTTTTGGCATAGCATTAGTAAGTGGTTTTAGTCGGCTTCCGACTCCTGCTGAGGGTATAATTGCTTTCATAATTTTCAAGTTAAATGTGGCGTAAATAAATTTATTTAATTATTTAAATTAAGTTTTATTTATGAAAGTTTTAGTTACAGGTAGTGCTGGATTTGTGGGTTTTCATGTTACAAAGTCGCTCCTAGATCGTGGGGATCAAGTAGTAGGTGTTGATAATTTTAATGATTATTATGATGTGGATTTGAAAGAAGCTAGGAATGAAATTTTGATAGGTTATGATAATTTTAAGTCATATAAGGTAGATATTTCTGATCATAAAAAATTGAATGATTCATTAGGTGGGGAGAGCATAGATAAAATAATTCATCTTGCAGCCCAAGCTGGGGTGAGATATTCTATTGATCATCCTTTTGTATATGAGAGGTCAAACTTAGATGGATTTTTGAATATTTTAGAGTTTGCAAGACGTAGTGAGATTGAAACTTTGATTTATGCATCATCTTCTTCAGTTTATGGAAATAACAAAAAGATACCTTTTTCAGAGGACGATAATGTAGATACACCAATTTCTTTATATGCTGCAACTAAAAAAGCAAATGAGTTAATGGCCTATACTTATCATCATTTGTATGGTCTAAAAGTTACAGGAATGCGTATATTTACTGCATATGGTCCTTGGAGTAGGCCTGATATGGCATTATATAAATTTGTAAAAAATATATCAGAAGATAGGCCAATTGAGATTTACAACCATGGTAAAATGAAGCGTGATTTTACATACATTGATGATTTAGTTGATGGTGTACTTAGATGTTTAGATAAATCTTATGAATGTGAAATTTTTAATTTAGGAAGAGGCAAGGCAATTAAATTGATGGATTTTGTGCATTTGATTGAAAAGTATATGGAAAAAGATGCTAAAAAAATAATGAAAGAGATGCAGCCAGGAGACGTTCCAATTACTTATTCAGATACTTCCAAAGCTAAGAAAATGTTAGGATATGATCCAAAAATTTCAATTGAAGAAGGTGTAAAAAGATTTGTTGAGTGGTTTAGGGGGTATATGATTTAATATTCTTCAACGCCCCAGTTTGTGGCATTCCATGCTCTTTCATGAATATAATATATAATAAATTTCGCTATTACTTCTAAAGAACCTACAACTATAGATAAAGACAGATCGCCAGTAAATATTAAAACTAATAATATGGTGGTTGTAGTTGCACAAACTCTCCAGGTTATACTTTTTAATATGCTTCTTTTTTTCTCTTCTATTGTCATTTAATTATTGCACCATAACTTTGTTAAATGCTGCTTCTTTTATTTTTTTTGGATAATACAAATATCTGAAGATTTTAATTTTAAATTTGGATGAGGATATATCAAACTAGGATTGTAAACCTTTAAAATAGTTATATTTTTTCCAAATTCTATTTCTTTCACTGTTTTGTTTTCTAAAGTTGAATCTATAATTAAAGATCTTAAAATGTGATTATTTTTATCTAAAAAGTCTTTTTCTATTTTAAAATTTTTATTTTTGGTTAGACTATTTACTATTTTTTCAGAAGCTTTTCCATCTCCAAAGGGATTTTTTGAATTATCAATATTTTTTCTAAATTTATCCAGATCAATTTCAGACCATTTTTTTATTATCTCTTTATAATTTGTACCTAAAAGTTTATTGGCACCAATATCTATAGTTTCTGGTCTTTCAGTATTGTCCCGTAGTGTAAAACAAGATATTTTTAATATGCAAGCTTCTTCTTGAATACCACCAGAATCTGTAAATACTGCTTTAGAATTGACTAATAAAGATAGAAAATCTAGGTAATTTGTAGGTTTAATTATTTTGATATTATCTGAGAATTTATTTTTTAAGTTGAATTTTTTTATTTTGGATTTTGTTCGTGGATGTATAGGAAAAATTATAATTGATTCTTTTGAAATTTCATTAAGTGTTTTTATTATTTCTGACAAGTTTGATTTAATATCAACAGTTTCTGGGCGATGTAATGTCAGTAGAAAATAATTTTTAGGCTTTAGTTTGTTTTTTTTCAAAATTTTATTGTTGGTATATTCTTTGTTTTGTAGACATGCGTCTACAATTGTATTTCCTGTTATAGTTATTTTTTTAGGAGAAAAACCTTCATTTAATAGATTTAGGGCTGCAGATTCAGTAGGAGGATATAAAAAATTTGAACAATGGTCTGTTAAAATTCTATTTGTTTCTTCTGGCATTCTTATATCAAAAGATCTAAGTCCTGCTTCTATATGACAAACAGGTATATGTAATTTTTTAGCAGCTAGTGCGCCAGCTAAAGTTGTGTTAGTATCTCCTTGTACTAAAACAAAATTAGGAATAATTTCATTTAAAATTTCTTCAATGCCATTTAGTGATTTAGCAGTTTGTTGGGCATGAGTGCCTGATCCAATTTCAAGTTGATACTTTGGTTTAGGTAAGTTAAGACTTTTTAAAAAAGTTAAGGATAATTCATAATCATAATGCTGGCCAGTGTGAATTAGTATTGGCTTGATATTTTTTTTTATAAGCTCTCGAACAGTCGATGCCATTTTAATAATTTCAGGTCTTGTTCCAAATATCAAAACTACTTTCATGGTTATCATATTTAATTATATGTTTATTTTTAAAAATTTAGTAATGGAATTGGTAGATAATGATAATATTTTTTATTTTAACATTTAATTAGGGAGATATCTTACTCTATTAAATTCTTTTTCTAAATTATTTTAACCCAAAAAGATAAAATTGATTTTAAAATATATCCTATTATGTGTGGAATAAATGGATTTAATTGGAATGATCAAAAATTAATTTTAGATATGAATAATTCTATAAGATATAGGGGTCCTGATGACAGTGGTGTTTTTATCAATGATAGTATCACTTTAGGTCAACAGAGGCTTTCTATATTGGATTTAACTGATGCTGGTCATCAACCAATGTTTTATTCCAAAAAAAAAGGTGCTTTTTCAGAAAATTATAAATCTAAATTTATGTCCCTAGCTGATTTAGGGATAGTTTTTAATGGTGAAATTTACAATTTTTTAGATATTAAGGATGAACTTTCAAAAAAAGGTTATATTTTTTCTACAAAATGTGATACTGAAGTTATTTTAGCATCTTATATAGAATGGGGCTTTGATTGTGTTCATAGGTTTGATGGTATGTGGGCCTTTGTTATTTATGACAAATCTAAAGATATATTATTTTGCTCAAGAGATCGATATGGTGTAAAACCATTTTATTATTTCTTTGATGGCCAAGATTTTGTATTTAGTTCTGAATTAAAAGCCATAATTAAAAATAAAGTTAGAAATAAAAAAGAGCTTATCAAAAAAGAAGCAATTGAATTTTATTTTTCTATGGGATACATTCCTGCTCCTTATTCAATTTATGAGAATATCTATAAACTTAAGGCAGGTTATAATCTTGTTTTTAGTCTCAAAAAGAAAACTATTAGCAAAAGTCAGTATTATGAGATTCCAGATTTTAGGCCAGAAAATGATAAGAAAAAATTAGTTAAAGAAGGTAGAGAATTATTAGCCGATGCAACTAGATTGAGACTAATTTCAGATGTCCCAGTAGGTGCTTTTTTATCTGGTGGATTGGATAGCTCTTCAGTAGTGGGGGCGATGAGTAATTTTGTAGATTTGAAAAATTTAAATACATTTTCTATTGGATTTGAAGGAAAATATGATGAATCATATTATATAAACACTGTAAAAGATTTTTTTAATACCAAACATTTTCATTATTACTTTAGAGAGAGAGATTTTGAAAATTTAGTTGAAAACTATTCTTATATTTATGATGAACCTTTTGGTGATTATTCTGGATTTCCTGCATATACTGTTTCAAAAATAGCTAGGTCTAAAGTTACAGTTGCACTTAGTGGTGATGGTGGTGATGAAGTATTTTCAGGTTATCCTATACACTCAGCCGGTGCTAAAATGGATTTTTTAAGAAAGATTCCTAGATTTTTGCGAGTTATTATTTCTAAATTGCCTTTTAAGAAAAATTTAGATAAAGCAAATTCGTTATATGTACTTAGAGAAGCTTGTAAAGTTTCATTGGGTAATGCTGATGAGTTCTATGCAAAAGCTTTGAGTGATGTGGCTTATAAGCCTGAAGTGTATAAGGATTGGATGACTAAAACACTAGATTATTGTTTAAAAAAGGCGAATAATTCTTTAGCAGAGGCTTTTAGAATTCATGATCTTTTATTTAATACTTTACAAAATAATTTTTTAGTTAAAGTGGATAGAGCTTCTATGCAACATAATTTAGAAGTACGTAGTCCTTTTTTGGATTATAGGTTCATTGAATTTTCTCAGAGGATTCCAACTAAATGGAAAGTAAATTTAAGGAAAACTAAAATATTGATGCGAGAAATTATAAAAGGAATAGTTCCTAATGAGATTGTAAATAGAGGAAAGCAAGGATTTGAACCGCCTTTGGATAAATGGATACTAAAGAATAAATATTCAAAAATTTTAGAGAAAGGTTTGGAGATATTAAAAGGATTGAACAAAAATTTATATGAATTTTACAAAAATATAGTTTTAAAAGAGAATAGTAGGCTTTATACCACTTATAAAATTCGTTTATTTTTGTTTGTAAAGTGGTGGGAAAGATGGATTTAAAATTAGTTGATTTTTTATTATTAACTTTGAACAATTTGAAGTGATTTTATGAAAGTTGCATTTATTACTCCACAATTTCCAAATATATGTTTAGGAGGGAGTCCATTATATGCTTATCATTTAGCTCAAGCACTTAATAAAAACGTAGATTTAACAGTTTTTTTGCCTAAAATAAATGTTAATAAATTAGATTATAGTTTAAATTATAAAACAATACCTATAAGTCAAAAACCTTTATTAAGAAATTTAACATTTTGGAGAAATGTTTCAAAAAGTATAAATACTTCTGAATATGATATAATTCATGTAAATGAATATGGTGGTTTATTTTTAAATCGAATAGATGTATTAACGTTTCATCATTTTCCAAATGATATTTTTTCTAAATTTCATATAATACCTACATATTTAGAAGCGATAAAGTCTTCTATTATTTTAACAGTGAGTGAGAAATCTAAAAAAGAATTAATTGTTTTACCATTTCTTAAAAAAAAGGAGATTAAAGTTATTTATAACGGAATATCACCTACTTTTTTGCAAAAAGAAAAAGTTAAATCTGATCATCTAAGTAAAAAATATAATATAAATGGGAAAAAAGTAATAACATCTGTTATTTCTGAAATGACAAAAAGAAAAAATTTGCCTCTTATTTTAGATACAATAAAAGAATTGAAGGAAAAAGTTGTTTTTATTCTAATTTGTAAAAAAAGTCATATTAATGCAATCAAGCAAAAATTAAAGGAAAAAAAAATAGATGATGTCACAATTTGTTTAGCAAATTTGTCAGATAAAGAGTTAAAGCAAGTTTATTTTATAAGTGATTTAGTAGCAATTCCTTCTTTAAAAGAAGGTTTTGGTCTTCCTATGATAGAAGCAGTTTCTATGAAAAAGCCATTTGTGGCTTTTGATGTGGGTATAGCTTATCAACTGAGTAAGATGGGTTTTGGTTTAGTTGCTGAAAATAATGACGATTTCAAGAAAAAATGTTTTGAAATGCTTAAAGACCCTTTTGATTTAGATAAAACAGCTAAATCTTATATTTTTAAACATTATAGCTGGGATACTACAGCAAAAAGCTTAATTAATTTATATAATTTAATTTTAAGGAAGATATAAATTAATAACTTTTTTTATTTTAAATAAAAGGTAGGGAATATAAATGAATGATAAAAATCAATTTTATTCAAAATATTTTTCTTCTCATACATCTTTTTTTGGTAAACCTTCAATTGAAAAAATAAAAAATAAATATCCTGTTTGGAAGTTTTATTATAGTAAGTTTCTCCCAAAAAACAAAAATGCAAAAATACTTGATGTTGGCACTGGAGAAGGTGGATTTGTGAATTGGCTTCAAGCAATTAGTTATAGAAATTCTTTTGGTATAGATATAAGTAAAGAAGAAGTGGAAATTGGAAAAAAGATGGGTATTAAATCAATAAAGCATGAGGATGTTTTTGAATTTCTTCAAGAAAAGATAAATTCATATGATATTATTTTTGCAAGAGATTTTTTAGAACATTTTGAAAAAAATGAAATAATAACAATTTTAGAACTATTTTATAATTCCTTAAAACCTAAAGGAAAACTAGTAATAAAGGTACCTAATGCAGAAGGCCCATTTGGAACTCATTATTTATACAGCGATTTTACTCATGAAATTGCTTTTACAGAGAGAAGTTTAAATCAGATCTTTAAAATTGTAGGATTTAAGAAAGTATATTGTTATCCAACTTCTCCTCCTAGTAATAGGTTTAGTTCATTAGGTCGTTCCTTTCTTTGGAAAATAATTGAATTTTTACTTAGTTTTATTACTTTTGCTGAAACCGGATCTTCAAAAGGAATATTTACTAGAAATATCATTTCAATTGCACTAAAAAAAGATAGATGATTAATATGGTATATAAAATTGCTATTTTAGCATCTCATCCTGTTCAATATCAAGTTCCTATTTTTAGGAATCTGTCAAAGCACCCTAAAATAGATTTAATTGTTTATTTTTGTTCTAATTTTGGTGTAAGAAAAGCAGATTTTGATCCTGGATTTGGGAAAAAGATAAAGTGGGATGTTGATTTGTTAAGCGGATATAAGTATAAATTTCTCAAAAATTATAGTTTAAGTGCATTATCAGTTGGGACTCTTGGTCCTTCTTTTTTCAACTTAATTAACATGGGAATAATTAAAGAGTTGTTAAAAGAAAAATATGATGCAATATTGATTCATGGTTATACCACTTTAACAAATTGGTTTAGTTTTTTATTTGCTTGGATAACGAAAACACCTATCATAATAAGAGGCGAGACTGATTTTTTAAAAGAAGGATCTTTTTTTAATTATTTTATTAAAAAATTATTGCTTTCACCGTTATTTAAAAAAATTGATGCGTTTATGTATAGTTATATCAAAAATAAGGAGTTTTTTATGAACTATGGAGTTTCCGAAAAAAAGCTTTTTTTTCTGCCATGCGCTGTAGACAATAGTTTTTTTGAAAAAAAAGTAAATAGAAATAGTTTGAAAATCAAAAATAAGTTGAAAATCTCTGAAAATTCATTAATACTTCTTTTTGTGGCGAAATTAATTCCAAGAAAAAGACCAATGGACTTAATTAAGGCCTTTGAATATTTAAATAAAAAGGAAAATATAGTTCTTATGTTTGTAGGTGATGGACCCGAAAGAGAAAAAATTGAAAGATATGTTAAAGATAAAAACTTGAAAAATATTCATTTTGTTGGTTTTAAAAATCAATCTAAGTTGCCTAAATATTACTCAATTGCTGATGTTTTTGTTCTTTGTTCTGAGCATGATCCATCTCCAAAAGCAATGAATGAAGCTATGGCAAGTAAGTTACCTATTATAGCGACAGATAAAGTTGGAACTGCTTATGATTTAGTAAAAAACGGGAAAAATGGATATATTTATCCTGTTGGTAATATAAAAAAATTAGCGAAATGTTTAGATAAAATTTTAGAAGATAAAAAAACAATCAAAAAAATGGGAAAAAAATCTTTTGAAATAGTTTCAAAATGGACTTTTGAAGAAGATGTGAAAGGTATTCTAAAAGCGTTGGGATCAATTTATGAAAAATAATTATAATTCATTCTATGAAAGATCTGAAATTAGAAGAAATAAATTAAATAAAAAAGATGAATTTTACGATGAACTTTGTAGATTCATTGAAAATTTTGATTTGAAAAATAAAAAAATTTTAGAAATTGGAAGTGGAATGTATCAAGATATAGTTAAAAGCTATGTTGGACTTGATATAGCAAAATCATTGAAAAAATATTATCACAAACCATATCATATAATCAAAAAGAATAAACCATATCCTTTCCCTGATGATTATTTTGATGCTATTTTCACAAGAGCAGCTTTTGAACACATCCCAAATATTAACTTTGCTTTAAAAGAAATGTTAAGAGTTCTAAAAAAAGGCGGATATATTTTATTTCACATGGCTTGGTGGGTAAGACCTTGGGCTCCAGAAGGTATTTCTATTAGGTCTTTTGATGAGCTTAGTTGGAAGCAGAAATTTATAAAGGTCAGTATTCCTTTTAGAGAAAATTTAGTAATGAGGTTTTTCAACATATTTCGGAAAAGATTTCTATATTTACTTTTATTTTTGATTAATAAAAATAATTTTCGAAACGAATTGAAATACAAAAAACAGAAACCAAATTATAAAACTAAATGGTGTGCAGACTCTGACGCTTGTAATTCAGTAGATCCTTTTTGTATGATATTATATTTTTTGGCAAATAATTGTAAGGTAGTTGGTTATAATTCACTAATAAAGTCTTTATGTGTAAAATATGAAACTTTGACTATTAAAAATGAAATTTAAAACTTCAAAAGCTGCTAAGGTTGAGCCAATAAGTTTTGGTCCAAAACATCATTTTTTTGGATATTATGATAAATCACCTTGGGATAAAAGAGAAAAGTACGTTTTGGCAAAGGAAACAAATTTTATTGATAGTTTACCTTCTGAAAATGATAAAGCATCAATAGGTATTGTTGATTTAGATAATAAATGTCAATTTATAGAAATAGCACAAACTAGAGCATGGAATTGGCAACAAGGATGTATGTTACAATGGATGCCTCCAAATTATGAAAAATATATAATCTATAATGATAGACATGAAAATAAGTTTGTTTCTATTATACATAATACTTTGACAAAAAAGAAAAAGATTTTACCTGATCCTATTTATTCTATTCATCCAGATGGAGAATATGCAATAACTTTAAATTTTTCGAGGCTTTATCATACAAGAAGATCTTATGGATATTCTGGTGTAGAAGATCCTTATAAGTATGAATATGCGCCAAAAAAAGATGGTATTTTTCTTTTAAATTTGAAAACAGGGAAAAAGAAATTAATTATTTCTCTTGATAGGTTGTACAATTACAAAAAGCAAAGTTCTATGGAAGGCGCTAAACATTGGGTTAATCATTTATCATTTAATCCAGATGGATCTAGATTTTCTTTTTTTCATAGATGGGAATTAAAAGATAGAAGTATGTATACTAGACTTTTTACTTCTGATGTCAATGGTAAAAATTTATATCTCTTAGGCGATAGTGGAAATTACACTCATTATGGATGGCGTAATTCAAAAAAAATTCTTTGTTGGGGTTCTTTAGAGAATAAAATAATGAATCTTAGAAAAAATAAGCTATTAACTAATAAAATATCTAAATTGGCATTTTCAATCTATTTAAAATTGCTTCCTAATCTTAGAAGAAAAATAAGTAATTCAGGATATATTTATTTCAAAGATAAGTCAAAAAACGCATCTAAAATAATTGAAGATGAAGATGGGCATTGTTCATTTTCTCCAGATGGTAAATGGGTATTAACAGATACTTATCCTGATAAAGATCATTACAGAAAACTTATTTTATATAATTTTAAAACCAGAAAAAAAATGGTAATTGGAAAATTTTATTCTATTCCTCATAAAAAATATATAAAAAAGAAGAATTTGAATGATTGGGATTTAAGTGAGATGAGATGTGATCTTCATCCTAGATGGAGTAGAGATGGTAAAAAAATATGTTTTGATTCTGTTCATGAAGGGACAAGACAAATGTATAAAATAAATTTGTTAGATATAATTAAGGATTTTATTTAAATATGGAGATACTGCTATTCAAGGTTTTAAATATGGATTTGAGCTTAATAAAAAATAAAGAAAGGTTACAATATTCTAATATCAATGAATATGGAAATATTAGTGAAGATTATTTCTATAACGTTTATAATGAAAAAATTGGCTCTTTTGTTTTTTTAGTTGGATTCCCAAAAACGGCTACAACTACGATATCTAGTTTAATTAGTTATCATGACAATGTTTCGCCCCCTTTAAGGAAAGAACCTCCTTTTTTTTCATCTGATGAGTTTAATTATGGTATGGGTTATTATTGGAGAAAA
>CAYQAE010000021.1:20801-23653 GCA_964415445.1 uncultured archaeon
ATTATAGAGGTGAGAAAATAGTTTTCAATGCTAATACATTTAGTAGTTTCTTGCCTTTTGTTACTAAAAGAATCGCTGATAAACTTCCAGATGCTAAAATTATTATTTCTCTTAGAAATCCAATTGATAGAGCATATTCAAATTGGAGGATGTACTATACCAGCGGAATGGAAAACCTTAGCTTTAAAGATGCTGTTGAATGGGAATTGTATGAGCTAGAAAAAAATTTGATACCTCTAAATTCCGAAGATTCTGATTTTTGGAAATTGTATAGTAAAAGATTACTTACAAGAGATCCATTTATTAGACGCAGAACTGTTAGAACATATTTGACAAGGAGTTATTATGCTTTGCATGTATGTAGATTCTTAAAATATTTTAATCGTAACCAAATTTTTTTCTTGTTTCAAGAGGATCTAAAGAAGAATAAGAAAATGGTTTTTTTGAATCTTTTAGATTTTCTTAATATTTCTTCTAAAGGTATGAACGAGTTTTTGGACAACTTTCAAAACCAACATGTGGCTTTTAAATCTGGATTTTTACAATTTATAAGACGCTATGCCGATCGAATAGTTAATAAATATGTACCTATCTCTTATTGGGATAAATTAAAATCTTTTTTTCTTGAGATGGATAATAAGCTTCCTAAAAAGAAATTGTCAAAAAAAACAAGAAAAAAATTGATAATGTATTTTAAAAATAAAAATAAAGAATTAGAAGAATTGTTAGATATAGATTTATCTCATTGGAATATTTAGATATCAAAAGTTATTTGAAATAGTAAAGAGTAGTTTATAGAAAACTATTTTAATTAGTCCAATGGTTTTTAATGTCTAATTTTTGAGGATATATTAAATAAAATATTGATTTACTTTACATTGATATGAAAATTCAAAGAGTGATAGAATCTTTTTATCCTTATGTGAATGGTCCTGCAAAACAGGCCTTTAAAATTTCATCAGAACTTGAAAAAAGAAATATTAAATCTCCTATATTTACAACTAATTATAAAGCACAAAAAAGTTCATCATTTGAGTTATTTGATAATGTGAAAGTTTCAAGATTTGAAAACAATTTTACTATAATGAAATATTGTATTTCATTTTCTTTATATGCTAAATTAAAAAACCAAAATTTTGATATTATTCATGCTCATAATTATCGGAGTTTTCCAAGTGAAATTGCATATAAAATTGCAAGATCAAAAAAGAAACCATTTGTTATAAATACTCATGGTTCTATGCTGGGATATTCTTTTTTTCTTTCGCATATTAAACAATTGCCATATAAATTATATGATTTTTTTTCTAAAAAAGGTGTGGTTAGAAATGCAAATAAAGTAGTAGTATCATCTAAAGTGGAATTTAATGAAGCTATTAAATTTGGAATTGATAAAAATAAAATTTCAATTATTCCTATGGGGATAAATGTAGATGATTATAATAAGAAATATATTGAACATACTAAAAAAATAAAATTATTATTTGTTGGCAGAATTTCTAAAGATAGAAATTTAGATCCTTTAATTGATGCGATGAAAATACTTGCTAAAGAAAGCGTTGAATTAAATGTTGTAGGTCCTTTTGTAAAACGTTCTGATACTGATTCAGGAAATTATTATATGGATCTTGTAAATAGAATCAAAAAAATGAAACTTTCAAGTTACATTCATTTTGTTGGAGCAAAATACGGAAAAGAGCTTATAAAATATTATCAAAACGCTGATATATTTGTATATACTTCGCTTTATGAAAATTTTGGACAAACTATACTTGAAGCTGCTGCAGCAGGTCTACCTATTATTTCAACTCCTGTAGGTGTTGCTTTAGATATAGTTGAAAATAAAAAGACAGGTTTTATTGTGAATTTTAATGATAAAAATGCAATAATTGAGTCTGTTCAAAAATTAAGAGATGAATCTAAAAGGAAGAGATATGGTGAAAAAATTAAAGATATTGTAAAAAAGAATTTTTCGTGGGATAAAGTAATTCTAAAGTATTTAAAAGTATACAATAATTTGTTAAAGAAATAAAACTACAATAAGTTATTATTTTTTAATAGTTCTAAAAATTGATAGTCCTTAGCATACCATTCTTTTAAATTTTTCTCTGATTCTGGATCAAGATGCTTATCAAGTAGTTTAGAACTTTCATTTTTATTTTTTTTGTCTTTTGGAAGTTCAACATTTTTTGGAAGCTTTAGAAGTTTCTTTAAATAATTAAAATTTTTATTCATATTTTTTAAAAAACCTACAAACATGATGTCTTGAATTCTACTTAGAAAATATTTTTTATTTCCAAACCAATCCCAATAGAATCTATTTAAATGAAATATATTTTTCATAGCACTAAATGCTTCTCTTCTTACAGATTTATTTTTACTTGAAAGTGATTTTGCTAGCTCATTTGGCGTTTTAAATCTCTTAAATATTTTTTCTTCTTTATAGTTCCAATATTTCAAATTTCTTGGAATGATTTTATTCTTTCTACTATAAAAGGCACTTATAAAACGTGCAATTGGATCTCTTATGAAAAAGACAATTTTTTCACCTGGAAAAGTATTTTTCAAGCCAAATAAATGATCATGACAAAATATAATGTATTTATTATTTATATGGGGTTTTTCATCATGTTCTAAATTTAAAGCTCGTTTAATTGATGTTCCCCCTGTTTTACCTATGTGTAAAAAATGCACTATTGTTTTTCCTTCAATTTTTGCAATATATCTATATCTTGCAATTAATTTTTTTGCAAGGATTTTTTTAATTCTACTTCTTAAAAAATAAAATAAGTTCGCTATATTGTATAGATCTTTGTAATTTTTTATTAATCGCATTGTTTCTCCTTTTAAGG
>CAYQAE010000022.1:0-12071 GCA_964415445.1 uncultured archaeon
ATGTCTATAATAAATACTAAAATACCAAATTAAAAATACTTTTTCTACAGAGCCGTAAGAAACTCAAAAAAAATTAACTAATTTTTTTATTATTGATTTTTGAATCAATTCTTTGTGGAAATAAGATCATCTCAAGTTTTCTTTTTAAATCTCGATTTAATCTTTTGTCTTCCAATACTTCAAAAAGCCTACGTGCTTCATTGTTTGTTAAAACAAAATGAACTTTATTTCTCACTTACCACGCCTTTTGCGATAGCAATCTCTACAATATACAGGTTTTCCTTCTGTAGGTTTAAAAGGTACTTCACATTCTTCATTACAATCTGCACACGTTGCTTTATGCATCTCTCTGGGCCCTCTATTCCTCTGAAATCCACCAAAAGATTTTTTAAATCCCCCAGAGTTCCTTTTTTGTCCTTGTCTTCTTGATCCACCTTTAAAATTTTTTCTTTGCAATTATATTTCTCCTTTCTGTTATAGATATATTCATTTTTTTTGCAAAAACAAGATTATTTTTAGGATCAAAATGATCATAAAAACAAGTAAATTCCTATTTTCACAATATGATTATAGATCAAAATTCTTTGATTTATAAATGTTTTTTACATATAACCTTGATTAAAATTGAATTAATATTTAAAATAAGAAAAATAAAAATTAATTAGTTAAGTATTTTAGATAATTTTTCACAATTTGTCGCTTTTTTGAAGTTTTCAATGCTAATTATTTGTTTTTCGAATGTGTGAGGATCAAATCCATGGCAGCGTGGGTTTTTACAGATATGTCCTGTCGCTATCTGGAAAGCTCTTCTCTTTAGAAGAATTTCCATCCTCTGATAGTCATTAAAAGGAACAGTCTTATTTTTTTGAAAACTAGCAAAATGTATGTCAAATATTCCAAATACAGAACAAACACCATCAAAGTAATCTTTTTTTGGATCTTGGAAGAAATAAACGATTCTTCGATGATTAAATATGTCTCTGATATCTTTACTTGTAATAAGAATCAATCCTTTATCTTTTAAATAATCTTTTTTTATATTTTTTAAATAGCTTAAAAAATCGATAATGAAAAGGATTTTTCCTCCTGATAAATTATTTAATCTCTCTATTAGTCTTTGTTTTTCTTTCTGTTTTGCCATCTCAAAAGAATAACCAAATTCTGAAAGTTCTTTTTGTAAGAAGTTCTTTGTGTCTATTATCATATCTAAAATGTTATTAGGTATTTTATCTTCTAATATTAGATAATTAATATTTATCACTTATTTTTTATTTTGATTTTACCTAAAATAACTATTATAGTGATATTTAATTCTAAAGAATCAAAAAAGTTCAAATTAGAACAAAATAAGATGATAATAATCATCTATTAATTGATAAAGAACCATAAATTCAAAAATATTTATACTTTTGCAAAGAAATTATATCCCAAAATCACCAAATTCGTCTAATTTAAAAACATCCAAGGAATTTAGGTGATTAATTCGTCTATTTAATTCTTCTTTTGCAGCTGTTTCTTCCATAAAGTTTAATATGGTATTTTTTTCTTTTTTTACTTCACACAAATCATTATGAATCTGATATATCTCTCCAAATTCTTTTGCAAATTTTATTAATGGATCATCTTTGATATTAAAATGAATAAGCGGGCCTCTCATACAAAACACAAAAAGTGAAGCAGTTTTATGATAAATATAATCATAATATGCATCTAATGAATCAATTTTTTCTTCTTCCATTAAAATTCCTAAAACAACCTCTTTCATTGCAGAAATAAATTCATCTAAAATTTCTCTGGAGAATTTGTTTAAAATATCAAGTGAGATGATACTAAGATAGTCTCCAAAAATTACAGCATCTTTTGTATTAAACTTCTTATGGTATGATAAACTATCTCTTCGAATTGAATCTTCATCTAATATGTCATCATGCATAAGAGACGCATTATGAAATAACTCAACTGCATAAACTAGATTTTCAATCTCTTCTACATCTTTATTGTGGCGAATACAAGCTTTCTCAATTAATTTAGGTCTAATTCTCTTTCCAGAAGATAGACTATACTTAAATTTTCTATAGTGTTTAGGAAAATGCTTCTTTGCAATTTTTTTTAGATCAAATTTCACCCTTATATCAACCATCCTATTCCAAATAATATTCCAACTAAAAAATGTGTAATATACAATAATTTATTGGCTTCTAAAAATTCATCAATATTAATATAATTATGAATTATCTGGGTTGCTCTAACTACTAAAATAAGAGTTATTAGAGACAATAGAGAATATATAGGAAAATAATCAAATAAAGTTCCAAATATAATCGTTCCATAAATTAAAATAAATAGAATATAAAATATAACTATCCCTCTCTCCTTACCTAATCTTACCACTAATGTTTTTTTATCTGAATATTTATCTGCTTCATAATCTGGATATTCATTAATATATAAAAGTATTACTAAAGATACGCCAGGAATTATTGATGCTAAAGCTGAAGAGGTAGTAATATTTTCGACTTGGACATAAAATGTTCCCAAAAGAATAAGTGGCCCAAAACCTATCCCACATAATATCTCACTTAAACCCCTATATGAGAATTTAAAGGGTTTAATTGAATAAAATATACTTATAAATAGACCAAATATACCAATAAACAAAATAAGATTTCCAGAGACTTTAAAATTAAGATATAATCCAATTAATCCTCCAATAATAAAACAAACTATTGCCAAAGCTAATAGTTGATTTGGAGTTAAAATTTTATCTTCTAAAGTCTTGCTTCCACCACTGTATCTACTTTTATTTTCATTTGAGATATCATTTCCGCTTATAAAATCACCATAATCGTCAATTACATTAATTGCTGCATGAATAAAAAAAATACCTAAAAAAGTAAGTAACATATAGAATATGTTAATATCAGTTAATTGATAAGCCATACACATACCTATAAAGAAAGGAGTAAAGCTAGCTGTAAAAAAATGAATTCTTATTATTTTAAAGAAACCTATCAAATTCATATTATATCTACATTCATCCAAAATTATAAATTTAGTTGCTTTTTAGTATCTACTAATTTTAAATAATGTCTTCTTTCTTCTTTAATTATTTGATCAATCTTTTTATGATCGTCTTTTGGAATTATTTCTTTTATTTGTGTATAATATGATATGGAATCATCTTCAATTCCTATTGCAAATGAAAGAGCGCTTTTAACATCATTAATTTTTGCTATTTCTCCTTTTAGTTTTTCATCTGAAAAAATTATATTATCTGCATAAGCTTTTAAATATCGAAAATAGTTATCAGGATAACTTCTTGTAGGATTATAATCTTCAAAACTATCCAATAAATCTTGAAATATTTTTTTATGCTCTATTTCATCTTTTGCAAGTTCTCTAAATAGTATTTCTATTTTTTTATTGTCTAATTTTTCAGAAAGTTCATTATAGAAAGTCTGACCATTCTCTTCAATTCTTATTCCAAACTGGTATACTTCACTTGCACTAAATTTCATAAATATCCTATTAAATATAAAAATTAAAATTTTGTTTATTTTTTGTGTTTTTTACTAATATGTTTCACTATATATTTCAAAGTATTTCCTAGGATGGTTACATGCAGGGCATTTCTCTGGTGGGTCAGTGTCTTCATGTATATATCCACAATTGCTGCATACCCAATATACTTTATTTTCCTTTTTATAGACTGAATTATTCTCTACTTCTTTGAGTAGTGCTTTATATCTATTTTCATGGTGAACTTCAGCTTTTGCAATTGATCTTAGAGCATGTGCAACCTCTTTGAGTCCATCTTTTTGAGCTTGGTTTGCAAAATTAGGATACATTGTGGTATTTTCATAATTTTCTCCTGAAATAGCGGCTTTTAGGTTCTCAACAGTATCTCCAAAAACTAAAGGTGCTTCAGCTTCAACATCTATAGATTCCATATCTTTACCTATTTTCTTTTTAACTTCTTGAATCAATTTAAATAATCTTTTTGCATGTTCTCTTTCGTTATCTGCAGTTTCATTAAATATTTTAGAAATTTGAAGATATCCTTCCTTTTTTGCAATTTTTGAATAAAAATTATATCTATTTCTGGCTTGACTCTCCCCAATAAATGCTTTTGTTAGGTTTTCTAATGTCTTTTCCAATCTCATTCACCTTATTTTTGATCCGATAGTTTATCTTATATAAGATTTTCACTTTAATTTCTATGGAAAAATCAGTGAAAATTAACTAATTAGGGTTTCTATTTTATTCCTTTTATATTTCTAAATCTCATTATCTTTTTATATTTAGATTCATGTATTTATATATAAAAACAATAAAATATTCAAGTTGTTGAATTTGTAAAAAGCATATTTTAATAATTTTTCACTATATTTATAAGTGAGTTACCTTATTAATAATTCATAAAACAAATAGAGATAATTAAAATTATCTATTGTCCATCATCTGGACTCTTGATTTCTTTAGGAGATTTTTATCACTTTAAATGAATTGATTGCTATTTTAAAAATTAAATAAAAAAAGAAGTGATTTTAATTATTATAACTATAATATTGAGAATAAAGGCTCTTATTATTTGGATTTTAATAGTTATATCTCTATTACCTATTAGTCCAATAATGGGTGAAGAATTAGAAAAATTTATAGGTCAAATATTAGGTTACCTTTTTGGCGTTATAATACTTTTCTATGTTCTAAAATGGGTTAAGAAATATGCAGAAAAACCCCAATATTAATTTTTTCTCTTTTTTATTTCATAGAGTTTTCATTATTTTTTTAAACTCAGCTATTGCTTCTTCATTTTCTCTTTTTTTGCATCCGATATCTGCAATATGTTTTGCTTTATCTATTTTTTTCCTGATGTATTTACATACATTTTTCCATTTATCATCAGATGCAGATGTTGCAAAACAAACTAATTTTTTATTCTTCATATTTAATTTTGAGATTTTCTTTACTAATTTCCTAAATGGGAAATAAGCAGGCCCACCGACATGGGTAGGTGATCCTATACACATTAAATTAAAATCATTTACAATTTCAGGTGTTTTCTTAATCTCTTTATCTCTATAAATCTCACTTTCATGATTGTATTTTATTAAAATATCTTTCATTTTCTCAGCTAGCTCTTGGGTATTTCCTGACTTAGTATTATAAATAATTATAGATTTCATATTTATTAATTTAAATCCGTTATATTTATAAATAAAAAATATTCTTGTAATATTTATAGAATAAAATTTCTAATTATTCTAATTCCATTGATTCTCTGAGAATCATCTAGCGTTTTACTGATATTTGGTTATTCTAAGAAAAACAAAATAAAATATAAAAAGCGCTTTTATTATGAAAAATAAAAATGAAAAAATAATTCTCAAGGAAGGGCCTCCTTTGGGTTTTATTCCAAAACGGAAAAAAAATGATAAAATAATGCTTAGAGGCAAAATTAATTTTAATAGATACTTTCCTTACGTAGAGACACCCAAAGACGAAGATAAAGTTCCATTTTGGTGCAAAAGATGTAAAATAATTACAAAAAAACAGCATTTCACTGAAGAAGGAGAATGCAAGTCAAAATAATTTTTCTTTTTTTTATTTTTTTTGGATATATTTTTAACACAATTGATTTTAATTCTTTAATATGTCTTTTTATAATGATAATTTAATTCAAAATACCAATGAAAATCCAGATCATGTTATCTTTGGAATACCTCTAGATTTAACTTGTATACACCAAAGCGGGGCAAAAGAAGGCCCAGATGCGATTAGAAAAGGACTAAGAGAATATTATGAATATCATTACAAATACAGAGTTGACCCCTACAAAAAATTTAAATTCATAGATTTTGGAAATATTTCTCTATCTTCTGAAGTGAT
Source organism: uncultured archaeon (assembly GCA_964415445.1). GTDB lineage: Archaea > CAYQAE01 > CAYQAE01 > CAYQAE01 > CAYQAE01 > CAYQAE01. The sequence continues at coordinate 5,893 of CAYQAE010000022.1, forward strand.
AGAAAGTCTAAATAGGATAGAGACTGAGATTAAAAAAGGATTACAAAAATATCCTAAAGCAAAGATTATAGTTTTAGGTGGAGAACATTTAGTTACATACCCTGTTATAAAAACTTTAGATAAAAAAATTACCTTAATAGTTTTTGATGCTCATTTTGATCTCCTAGATGAATTTAATGGCTCAAAGTATAACCATGCTACATACCTTCGCAGAATTTTTGAAGAAACATCATGCAAGGATATTATTCATATTGGAGTTCGTGATTGTGACAAAGAAGAATTGAAATTTGCAGATAAAAATATTATCTATTTTAATATTGATACAGATATAAATAAAATAAAAGAAGTTTTAAAGGCTATTAAATCAGAATATTATGTCTCTTTTGATGTTGATATATTTGATCCCTCTGTAGTATGTGGAACAGGAATACCTGTGCCTGGTGGTATTTTTTATAGAGATTTAATTAATATAATAGAATCACTTCCTAAAGATAAAAATATAGGATTTGATTTAGTTGAATTAGCACCAAAAATTGACCCTACAAAAAGATCTGAACTTACAATATCTAAGCTTTTACATGATATTTTATCTTTTTATGCACAAAGATAGTATCTTACAAAGATTTAAATACCTCAAAATGAATATATTGTTAGTAAATATTTAAGTAGCATAGTAGGCTTATTGCCAATTAACTGAAACTTGGGTTTCATATTCTTATTTTGCTGTTTTTTTGTTAATTAATTGTTGGTGGGTTTTTTGGAGAGGCTAAAATATATAGAAGATATTTCAAATTCGGGTTTAAAAAATAAAATTTTAGAAATAGTTGATAACCTAAAGTATGAAAGTTTATCTGAAAAAGTATTGGAAAAGATTGATACTTATATTGAAAGGACAATATACTATTTAGATGAAAAAAATGATTTGCAAGATGAAGTTATTGCAAATTTAAAATTGGATATTGAACAATTAGTAAATCCAAAAGAAGAAAGAGAAATTTCTGAAGTATTTCCTTTTGATCATGCTGATTTTGAGGCTATTTCTTCTTTTCAAAAAGATATTATTGAGAAAATTAAAAATTATGCAGATGAAAATAATTTACCATTTGACGTAGAAATTGTGGCAAGTGGATCCACTGCCAAAGGAACTAGTCTTGTTTATACAGCTTCTTCAGAATGTGATTTAGATTTTGATATTAAAATCATACCTAAAGATGATTACAATTTGGATGAAGAATTCATAAAAACAGCAATGAATGAGATAGGACCAAATATTTTGCCTGCTGGCCACTATAAATCAGGTACTACTCCAATTTGGACAGGATACCTTATTGATTCAGATAAAAACAAATATGAAATCGAATTAATTTTTTATAATCCTCAAATTAAAGGGCAAGAAGTAATAGAATTAAGTAGTCAACATTCTAAAGAAATAAATTTATCATCAGTAGATCAACAAAGAGTTAAGGGATTAAAACATTTATTTAAACATTGGGATATATATGGAGCAGATCAAATAAAAGAAGGCTTTAGCGGCGTAGCTTTAGAGAGGGCAGTTAGTTTATATAATGAAAAAGAAAGCCTACCTCTTCGTGGATTCATTATTAATTTTTTGAGTGATTTTTTATCAGGCCATTTTTTAAACTTACCAACTTCTGAAAATGGCACACCTTTTATTTCTGATCCAATTAAAAGAACTCGTAATCTTCTAGCTTCAGTAAGCCCAGACACTTGGGAAGAATTAAACAGTAAAAAAGAAATTATTTTTGAAAATCCATCTGAATTAGACCTTTTATTATATGATCATCCACATGAAGAATCATTAATTGATTTTTTAATGGATCACGACGAAAGATCAATAATTTATTGCTTAGATGGAATTACAAATTCTGATTTGATTATTTCTTGGAGTCAAACACGAAGTATAGCAAATAACCTTCAATCAAAACTTAATGATTTATTTCTAAATCATGATGGAGTATTTCAAAAAGTAAATTTAGATGTAGAATGTTGTATTTATAATAAAAAAACATATTTTACAATAGATGCTCTTTCTAAACCCTTCAAATTTACAAAATTAAGTAGTTTTAATTTAGAAAGTTTAAAAGAAATAATGAAACTTGAATTTGGTAATCTTAATTTAGAAAAAATTCAATCTATTGTAAATTTATCTGATGATAAAATTCCAAATTCATATATGGGTATAATTAAAGGTCTAAAGAATTTTTTGAGCAATCATGGTTCTTTTTTTATTCAAGATAATATATTATATAGAGAAATAGAAGAAATTGACCCTCTAAATTTTTTAGAAGATTTTTTTGAAAAAGATGTTAAATATGAAATTAGTTCTTTTGATAAATTCGAACTCAATTTGAAAAATTTTCATACTCTTTTTGATAAAATTGCTACAATAGAAAGTAGACTTGGATCGATAGAACGAACAAATCTTCGTGATAAATTAATAGATAAGTTTCAAAAATTAAAGACAGAATTATCCATCAATATTAGCAATATGGAAAATTTAGATGAGATAAAAGACAAATTACAATTATTTGAAGAGATTATGGGATATTCATTAGAAATGCCCTATAATGAAATTGAAAATGTATTTGATAAATTTTCAAATTTAGAAGATATATGGTATAATTTAACCGATAATTATATTGAAGATTTTTCTGATTTTTTATCTCTGCAAGAAGATATTTAATTTTAGGTTATTTTACTTCTTTTTTTATAAATTAAATAACTTAAAATGGTTAAAAATAAAACTAAAAATAGTACTAGCCAAAATAGTGTTGTTGAATCTTTTTCATCTTGTTCAATTATCATTATTAAAACTGAACTCTTTTTAGATATACTTTCATTTCCTAAAGATTTTGCAGTAAAATTAAGAGTAATGTTTCCACCTATTTTTGCATCAGATGGCGCAAAGATTGTAGCAGTAATAATGGTAGTCTCATCATAATCTAAGGTTGTATTATTTTGACTTAGTAATATATTCCATCCTAGTGGAATTTCATCAACTTTAATTTCAAAAATATCCTCAAAATCTCCTATATTTACTAACATTAATTTTGAATTTGTCTCCCCTCCTGGAGTAACTGATATATTATCTTCTACAGGTAAAAATACTAATCCATATCTAAAAGACGAAGATATTACCATAATATTGTCCATCCACCATCCTCCATCTTTTGGAAGACCTGGTGCAGAGACATTGAATTTGATATTTATTTCGTCTCCACAGAAGTCTGAGATATCAATATAATATCTTTTCCAATTATATTGATTTCCAGAAAAATTTGCTATATTTACCCAATCCGAAGTAGAATTTTTTATCATTAATTCTACTTCAGCAATTTTTAAAATAGGTGTTCTTCCAAAAGCACTTTTTAATTCTTGTAAAATATATTTAGCTTGAAATATTAAATATGAATTTGTTTTATTTCTAAGATCTATATTCGGAGATTTTAATGATCCCCAATATTCTTCTTTTCCTCTAAGTAAACTACTAGGGTTATCTCCAAAAAACCAACTTTTATTTTCTGAATATGCTTCTTCATCACATAGTTGCCAAATAAATGGTTGAAAATGGTTGTTTTCATATTCTTTATCCCATCCAATATCTCCATTTTCAACAGAATCATTAAAATAAAGTTGAGTAACTTTTGTATGGACTATCTTTCTATTATTTTCAGGAACTTTATCATTTTTTATAGGCACATAAATTTCAATAATATATCTTCCAATTTTGTTTGGTTCTTTTTCAAAAGATAAATTTGTAGTCTCTTCTGAACCTAATTTTGAAATACTATCGGATTGGTTATAAATTAAATAAGAATTTCCATATTCTTCAAAATATAAATGAAAGTAGACAAAAAAGTCTGAATTTGGGTTAGAACCTTTGTTTTCTACAACTGTAAATATAGATATTGTATCATTAATTGATATTATTTCATCTCGACTAATAGATTTAACAGATAAATCATAAGATACTAATTTAGATAAATCTACTTGCATAATAGCATCAGAATCACTAATATCTGTAACACTCCAACCGGTTTTTCTACCTTCATAATCATAACTATTTGGTTCAGAATTTGATGAAAAACCTTCACCTGTATCAGACCAGGGATCTGTAGATTCATCTGGATTATCATTATTATCTGCTTCTTCAAGATCTACTAAACGATGATTATCATTAGAATTTTCTTCTAGACTTTCATCAATATGCCAAATTAGAATACCACTTCCTGGTAGTGCACTATCATATCCAACTTTTTGTCTATTAGTTATCAAAAAATATTCTCCATTTGAAGATCCAATTGGAAGTTTGTAAGCTTCAGGATTTGATTCAATTTGACTAATTTCTATATCTAACATTGAACTATTTACAACAACTGGTGTGATCCAACCTAGTTGAATTTTAGACCATCCACAAAAATGTGCAGGAGATGAACCAGCAGGTGCACCATTCCAAGATCCTCCTGACATTAAACCCCAATCTCCTATACCATCAGAACTTCCATCAGTATCATATAAATCAGGTAATCCTAGATCATGTCCAAGTTCATGAGCAATAATTCCAATAAGTGAATATTCAGAGACCATAGAATAATCTTCAATTTTTTTACCTTCGTCAGTTGTTATATCTACTGTTGAATAATGAGACCATATATCATCTTCATTTCCTGAATTTTCTTGTCCCTCTCCTGCATGAACTACAATTAAATGATCAACTATTCCATTTCCATCTGAATCATAATTTGAAAAATCAATGCTAGAGTCTGCTAGATCAACTGCTTCTTCAACTAATCTATTTGGATGTCCATTTGCAAAATCAATATTATCTCCTGCATCTTCACCATAGTAAGACATAGTATTTGAAGTTTGTACCCAATTTGCTACATCTCCTTCTAAAGTTAGTTTATTATATGAATTTTCTAAATAAAAATGCATTACACTACCCTCTGAATTTCCAAAGATTAGACTATCAAAATATGTTATATCATGTGATGTGTAATGGCTAACATCACTAAATTCAATTAATAAAACTACCACATCGATAGTACCTATAGTCTCAGAAGGTTCGGATAATTCAATATTGTACTTTGGTGGATTATATTTAATATTGCTATTTGGATTTTTAGGTGTAAATATAATTGAAGATAAACATAAATTTAATGAAGTCAAAATTAAACAAAAAGTAATGATATGCTTTATTTTCATAATTAATTCCCATATTTTATTTAGGTTAATTTCTAAAAAAGAATTAGATACATCTAAAAAATTATTTTAATGACAAAATTTAGGTTCTATATATGCCTACTTTATCTAAATATTTTCCATATCCTGAAGTTAGACTTCATCAAGATAGTTTAATGGATTTTATAGATGAAGGATTAAAATCAAAATCCCACATGATCTTAGAAGGAGCAACAGGCTTAGGAAAGACTATTGCGATCTTGGCAAATCTTATACCTTATGCTAGGAAATATAATAAAAAAATTATATATCTAACAAGAACTCACAGACAGATGGATCGAGTAATTGAAGAGATATTAGAAATTAACAAAAAATCAAAAGTATCAGCTGTAGCACTTCGAGGAAAACGTGACATGTGCTTAAATGAAACTATTCTAAAACATGCAGGTTCAACGGCGGTAATAAATGAAGTTTGCGGATATCTTAGAAAAAACAAGATGTGTAATTTTTATAAAAATCTCAAAAATTATGAAGATATATCAAATTTAATTGAAAAATTAGTTGAAAATCCTCTAAAATCAACAGAACTTTTAACTTTAGGAGAAAATAAAGAATTATGTCCCTATTATTTGACTTCAGAATTGTTAGAAGATGTAGATCTAGTAACTTGTTCATATTTGTATATGGTCTCACCTACAATTCGAGATAATTTTCTAAAAAAACTAAATTGTGACTATGAAGATTTAATTGTAGTGTTTGATGAAGCACATAATTTGCCAGATATTTCTACAAATGTAGCATCTGATAGTATCTCAACTTATGCCCTAAACGGAGTAATAAAAGAAGCAGATCATCATAACTTAAAGTTAGCAAAAAAATTTGTATCCTATATTTTAGAAGATATGGATAATTTGGCAGATCAGATGTCAGAAAATGAACTTTTGCTAAATGCAAGATCAATTACAAGTTTAATTAAA